>JBQTIK010000088.1:0-4610 GCA_052388195.1 Nitrososphaerota archaeon
CTGGAGCAACTCCACCTACAATTGGCGGACTTACTGTTACGACAAATGCTGCAGCAAATATCAAAAATGTGGCTGGTACATCGCTTCCATCAACATCAACATCGCCTCCATTAATTGGAAGCTTTGGTAATCGTCCAGGACCATCCATCTCTGCATTTGTAGCAGACGATCCTGACAGTGGTGATGCAGTTTATGGAAACTTTGATACACTTACTGTTCAGTTCTCAGAACCAACAAATCAACCACCAGTTGCAACAAATGCTCAGGTTCACAACTTATTCTCCTTCTCACAAAACCCGGGAGCTGATGTTACAGGATCTTGGCCAAACCCATCTACACTTGTCCTTACTGCAAATGACATCACAGGAGCTACGCCACCAGCTATTGGTGAGCTCACAGTTACTCTAAAAGAAAGTGGTAATCTCAAAAACTCTGCAGGCACATCGCTTCCATCAACATCAACATCGCCTCTATTGAGTGGAAGCTTTGGATTATTCACTGCAATCATATCTCTTGGTGATGGTGGTACTGCAACAGCTGTGCTGCCGTCTGGAATCTCTGCGTCGATTACACTTCCAAGTGGTGTAGAAGGAACAATTGAAATCACTCGATCAGAAGTTGATGAAGGAAGTGGCGGTGCTTCGCTTGCTATACTTGGGACAGTAGCCGAGATCATTCCTAGTGAGGGTGCTTCATGCACATTGGGATGTCCAATTACATTCGAGTTTACACAAGACCAAGCTGATGAGGCTGGCATTAATCCTTTTGAAATAAAAATATTGCATGATGCAAATGAGGATGGAGTATTTGATAGCAATGATCCAAATGAATTCCTTGACGCAACAGTTGTACAAACTGGTCCTGACACATTCCTTGCTACAGTTACTGTAAACTTTAACTCAAAGTTTTCAATAGGTGGTTTTAGGGGTGCATTGTTACTAGGAGGTCTTAGTGACAAAATATCTGCCTCACCAACACTTACTGGAGTTACATTTTCATCTCATGTGGCATCAGCTAGCGGTGAATTAGGATTTGGTGGGATATTGGAATCACAGGCAAAACTAGATCAGGTCTCAACTAGGATAATACAAACAAAAGAACCACTTATACTAAAACTACATTTACATGATGATGGTGGATATTCTACAATACAACATGTTGCGTTATACACAAACCTTCATGGACTAATAAGAGAAATTGAAAACAGTGATACTAGCATCATATATGAAAGAAATAAACCTGTGCAAATAACCGATCCAAACGGATTATTTGCAAATGTTACTATTGCAACTTCAAAGATTGAAAATAACCTAGAATTAGTCTTTAATATGACATTTGCAAAGCCGATGGAACCATCAGACATCATAATAAGATCGTGGGATAATGATGGAAACTCGCGCGATTCCAGAATGCGAAACGCATTACAAGTTGTTTTATCTGATGTTGAACAAAATGAAAATATTTCAGTGCCACCCACTCAAGAGCAAACTGCATCTGTAAAGATACCAGAATGGATTAAAACAAGTGCAAACTGGTGGTCTGAAGGAAAGATTGGTGATTCGGACTTTGTACAAGGAATTCAATACCTAATCAAGGAAGGAATAATAACTATGCCTGAAACTGAATCTGGTTCTGGATCGTCGCAACAGATACCTCTGTGGATTAAAAACAACGCTGGATGGTGGGCAGAAGGTCTTATCTCAGATGATGACTTTATCACTGCAATACAATGGCTAATTACTGATGGAATAATGAAAGTCTAAACAATTTTTCTGTTTAATTTTGTATCTTTCATTCGCTAAGCTTTGCTAGAAAATTCTTAATTGGATCTTGTGAAGCCAATTCTTCCAAGCGCTTTCTTATTGATTGTACAATTACAGTGTGTGAATTACCAAATAATTCCTTGAGTACTTTGTTTAGATATTCTGGTTTCATGTAACAGTCAGGTATATAACAGTGATAGTCTTCAAACAGCTTGTTACTGACTTTTTCTAGCGCTGGTGGACCAAATTCAAGTAGCGTTTGTTCTATTGCCAAAGTTACTAGCGCCTTTTTTATTTGGTCATTGGGAACATCAATCATCTTCTACACCATAATTAAAAAATCAAAGGATTCGTGTCGCAGTACCTCTAGCAGTACTGATAACAAATCCTTTCAAGGAAATTATTTTTGGCACCTCGGGATACGCCGATAACTTCATCGCACTGGTTCCGCGCCGTATTGACAACACTGTTCCATATGGAACCAATGACATCTTCCTTTTTTGATCTTCTCGGTACAACTCTCCGGCCCAATGAGACGGTTTTATCCCACCTTCATGAACGGCGGTACCTTTGTCTACCACTATTTTTGTTTTCATGTTCTTAGGTCTGTATTGTTGAAAGCAGTTGATAGTTTCTGCTTAGCTAAAACGATGAATGTTTAGCTAACTTGTTAAATTGGACTAATATTCTGTGGCACTAAAGAAATTAACATGACAAAACATTATTTGATAGAATGCCGTGCATGTGGTTTCCCAAAGGCACGTATTTTTGTTGAGCCAAAATATAACGGTCTTAGGGGTCATTGTCCTGCATGTGGCGGCGACTGGCCAGAGTCATAAATTTTTGCTTATGTAAAATTGAAAATTATTGCGAGCAGGGCCTAAGACGCTAAGAAAACAGGATATCGATTTTTAAAGCCAATCGAGCATCCTCGCAATTCTTTGAAGTGATATTCGCCAATGGATTTCATAATTTGGCACAAGTCATGTCCTATGGCCATACTATTTGGTGGTGTAACTGAATTTATTTTAGCACACATGTTTACTGGAGAACCAAAAAGATCATCATCAGATGAACCTACTGAATGAGCTATCATTACACTTCCGTAATCTGCACTGATTTTATAACTCAGGGAGGGCAGATGAGTCTCAAGCAGCTTTTTATTAATAATCTCATGAGCTCCTAGCATAGCTGAGCCGCAATCAAGAAGATCAGTGAAAGCCTGCTTGTTGCTAAGGCTTGATGTATTGGGAAAATAATACAACAGACTATCTCCTATATTTTTTACTACCTTTCCTCCAAATCTTCGAATTATAGCATTCATAGAGTTAAGAAAAATACTATAATACATACATGCTCTTCCGTTTGTCAACGTGGCTGTGGTGTGAGTAGAGTTTACAATATCTACAATGCATACACCATAATTCTGACACTGATTAGAAAATGATATTATATAATCAATGCTAACATTGAGCTCGCGATAAAGGTCAGCATATATGTCTGAGAGGTTGTTCTTTTTCAGCAAATCTTGATTTTTAAATATCAGACTCATTTTCGAAAATTACTTAGGCATTAAAACACATAAGATCTGGTTAGCTAAAGCAGAAAATACTTAATAATTTAGCTAAGTTGTTGCTATATGCTATTATGTCGTTATTAAACCTCCATGAGTACATGCTACAAAATTGTTGAATGTGTGGGATGCGGATCCAAAGGATTCATACTTTGGGAACCAAAGTACAAAGGTTTCAGGGGAATCTGTAGTAGCTGTGGCAATAACTGGCCAGAATCATAACCTGATCGCCTCTTTCTCAAGATTCCTTAAGTATCGTGATAGTCTTACAGGAAGATTTAGATTCATAGACTTTTAGATTATGATGTGAGTTATCAATACGAAAGCGCTGCAAATGACTTTTTAGAGCTTGCTAGCGAGCAACGACTGGGCATACTGCTGAAGCTTCTCAAAGAAAAATCAAAAATCTCTATTATTGCAAAAGAGATGAATGCAACCGTACCAGAAGTATACAGAAACTTCGAACGACTCATGAAGGCGGATCTGGTTATGAAAGATACAGATGGTTATTACGAACTTACTACATACGGCAAGATAATATGTGCAATAGTTCCGTCACTTCGTTTTATCTCACAGAATAGAAAATATTTTAGAAATCATGATTTTGGTGACGTTCCACAAAAATTCATTCAAAGAATAGGCGCACTAGAAAAAGGTCAACATGTGAAAGGATTTGTAAAAGTACTCGAACAATGGAAAAACATTCACAAAAATTCCGAAGAATATCTCTGTAACATTTTATATGAGGTGCCTTACAGCACGGATCTTATAGAACCCCTTGTGGACAAAGTAAAAAAAGGCATAAAATTAAACTCTATTCTGTCCGAATCAGCTATAATTCCAAAAGAAAGAAAACAAATTCTTGAAAAGCTCGGCTTAAAAAAGCTTGTTGAGACTGGACGGATTGAAAGAAAGATGAAAAAGGATGTCAAAGTAGTTCTGGTTCTAAATGAAAAAGAGGCATGTGTTATGTTTCCTACAACTGATGACGAGGCTGACATGAGTGAGATGTTTTACAGCGATGATCCTCTCTTTCATGAGTGGTGCTTTGACTATTTCACTTATTGTTGGCATATTTCCAACGCTTTTCAAGAAAGCAAGATCAAAGAATAACGGTAATTTCTAAGATCATCTTACGATATTTGATAATGCCGTCTGAGTTAAGTTAAAACGAGTCGCAGATGACATTAGGTGTAGTGATACAATAATCTATGGGAAACTTGGACATAGTTGCATTTGGAACTTGGTCTGCGATTAGTGCAATTTTTTTTGTA
>JBQTIK010000089.1:0-13021 GCA_052388195.1 Nitrososphaerota archaeon
AAGATTGCCTGAAGAATTAGGCATATCCTGTAAACTTGATTATTTATTCAAGTTTGAGTACCATGTACCATACAAAAACATTGGATCCGAAAACGAGATCTGTGGAACTTTAATTGGCATAGTGGATAATCCATCCAAAATAAAACTAGTCAAAGAAGAAATTAGTGATATAAAGTGGGTAACAGTTGATGAGATTTTAGAGGATATTAAAAAGTCACCACAGAACTACTGTCCATGGATGATAGTCGCATTGTATTTTCTAGCAGAATCAGAAACAGATATCTTGCCAGAGCACAAGTCGATTTTAAATGCGCGGATTAGAGCAGACACCAAACAAATCCTTGAAAAACCACTCAAATACCATTTTCCGGATAACAAGTGGGAGCTGAAAAAATAGTTGTCACTAAATTCCATCACAACGACTGCAAAAAAAGTTAATTCTTTTTTGCTTTCAAGACTTGATGGTAACCCAGAAGAGCTTTACAAAGCAGCGTCACACCTAATAGAATACGGCGGAAAAAGACTACGGCCTTATATGGTGATTAAGAGCTGTGAAATTTTGGGAGGCACTATCAAGCAAGCTATGCCAGCAGCTGCTGCAGTTGAAATGATACACAACTTTACCTTAGTTCATGACGACATAATGGATAATGATGAGACGCGGCATGGTGTACCCACTGTTCATACAAAGTTTGGCATACCTGTGGGCATTCTTGCAGGAGACGTGTTATTTTCAAAGGCATTTGAAACAATTTCATCTGTGGGTTATAAAACACCAAAAGAGGTTAGTCTTGCACTTGTCTCCAATCTTGCTCGAGCTTGTGTAGATGTCTGCGAAGGTCAGATATTAGATATAATGATGGCTCAATCCAAAAATATACCAACTGAAATCCAATACATCAAGATGATAGAAAAAAAAACTGCGGCACTCTTTGAGGTATCATGTTCAATGGGTGCCATATGTGCAAATACTAAAAGAAAAGATGTTGTTAATCTTTCTTCATTTGGAAAAAACCTTGGTATTGCGTTTCAAATTACTGATGACTTGATTGGTGTTATAGGAGACACAAGAATTACGAAAAAGCCGGTGGGGAACGACATACGTGAAGGAAAAAAATCTCTTCCTATACTTCTTGCAATTAGTATGTCAAATGATCATAAAAGAAAGGCAATCCTAAACGCTTTTGGCAATTCCACAGCCTCAAAAGACGAGATTGAGTTTGCAGTCAGGGTCATTTCGTCGTTGGGAATAGAAAAAATTGTCAGAAAGAAAGCCATGAAATATTCTAGTACAGCAAAGAAATCCTTGTCATGCTATAATGGAGTGGCAAAAAAAGAGCTAATATCACTTTTAGAATTTGTGGTAGAGAGGAGTCTGTAATTGAATGATGAACTAAAAAGAACGATCAGGGGAATTGCCTTACAGAATGCTTCTGAACATGAAGGAAAGACCCGAAGCGACACAGTTATATCAAAAATACTTGGTTCTAGACCAGATCTTAGAAGCAAAACAAAGGAGGTAATTCCTCTAGTATCAGTTGTTGTCTCGGAGGTAAACAGGCTTTCTGTAGCACAACAAAAAGCAGAGCTTGAAGGCCACTTTCCGGAACTACTCATTGTTAAGCCAAAGCATGAAAGAACTGGTCTTCCTTCACTTGAAGGAGCAGAACATGGTAAGGTAGTAACAAGATTTCCGCCAGAACCGAATGGTTATCCCCATATTGGTCACGCAAAAGCTGCAATAATAGACGAAGAGTATGCAAAGATGTATGGTGGTAAAATGATATTGAGGTTTGATGACACAAATCCAGAAAATGAAAGGCTTGAATATTATGCTGCGATCAAGGTTGGGCTTGATTGGCTTGGAGTAAAATATGATCGTGTAAAAAATACGTCAGACGATATGGAATTGATTTACAAAAAAGGCATGCAAATGATTGAATCAAACTATGCATATGTTTGTACTTGCAATCAAGAAACAATAAGCAAAAACAGAAGAGAAATGAAATCGTGTAAGTGTCGTTCTGGAGATTTAAACCAAAACATCAAGAGATGGCATGACATGTTTGAAAAATACAAACCAGGAGAGGCCATAGTTAGATTTTGTGGCGACATGCAATCAGAAAATACAGTTATGCGGGATCCTGCCCTGTTTAGAATAATAGAGGGCGCTCATCCACTACTTATGAACAAATACAGAGTTTGGCCTAACTATGATTTTGCAGTAGCAATAGAAGATAGTATCGATGGTGTAACACATGCCTTTAGAACAAAAGAATATGAGCTTAGAAATGAGCTCTATTATGCTATTTTAGATAAATTACATATGAGAAAACCAAAGATGCTCGAGTTTTCTAGACTAGAATTTGAGGGCATGCCTGTCTCAAAAAGAATACTAAAACCATTAGTTGACAATGGTCAAGTATCTGGTTATGACGATCCAAGGCTACCAACACTTGAAGCTTTACGTAGAAGAGGAATTGTTCCAGAGGCAATTAGAAAGTTTGTCCTTTCCTTAGGTTTTACAAAATCTGATACGCTTGCTCCATTTGATACTCTAGAATCGTTTAACAGAAAGATAGTTGACGCAACAAGCATAAGGCTATTTATGGCTACAGAACCCGTAAAGTTGACAGTAAAAAATAACAAGCTGGCATCAATTGAGATTCAAAATCACCCACAAAAAGATTTGGGCAAAAGAAAGGTAGAACTTGATGGAATTTTTTACATTTCTGGTGAAGATGCAAGAACTCTAAGAGTTGGTGATCAGATAAGACTGATTGAACTTTATAATGTCAAAATAACAAAAACCGGATCTGACATTGAGGGAGAATATTCTGGTGATGATTATAAAGCAGAATTTCCTAAAGTCCAATGGGTACCTCAAAAAAGCGCTGTGAAGATAAACATTCTGATGCCAAAGGCACTTTATGTGAATGATAAATTTAATGAGAACAGTCTTGATATTCTGCAAGCTTTTACTGAAAACTACTACTTAGAATTAAATGAGGGTGTAGAAATTCAGTTCGTTAGATTTGGATATTGCAGAAAAGATTCTGCAATTCAAGCAATCTACACCCATAAGTGAAGAAAAATGAAAATTGCAAGATTGTTAGAATTAAACATGGAAACATATGGTTTTGTCAATGGAGATAGTGTAATAACAAAAGAAGAGATTACACAACAGACAGGTATTCCAATACCACAAAACATTAAGGATTTTCTTTTCGATGGGTGGTACGAGCAGGTGAAGCGTGATGTATCTAAACTTAATTACCATCAAAAGATTTCTAGTTACAAAATCCTTGCACCTATTCCAAATCCTTCTAAGATAATTTGCCTTGCTTTTAACTACAAGGATCATGCGATGGAACAAAACCTGATTCCGCCTGATGAACCTGTCATAATGATAAAACCAAAAACTGCACTTAATGGGCCTACCGCTAATATAGTTTGTCCCTCATTTGTAACTAAACTAGATTATGAGATAGAGCTTGCAGTAATTATAGGAAAGGAATGTAAAAACATAACAGATCAAGAAGCAAAAGATGTAGTTTTTGGCTACATGATCCTAAATGATGCTACTGCACGTGACATACAAGTAAAGGATAAACAGTTTACACGTGCGAAGGGATTTGATGCCTTTGCTCCCTGCGGCCCTTGGATTACTACCGCAGACGAAATAACGGACCCACAAAATCTCAAAATGGTGACAAAGGTAAATGGCATAATCAGACAGAACTCTTCCACATCAAACATGTTTTTGAAAATACCGACAATTATTTCCATGTTAAGCAAAGTCATGACATTAGAAAAAGGCGATATAATATCTACAGGAACTCCTGCTGGAGTCATGTTCAATAAACCAGATGCGGTTTATTTGAAAGATGGAGATAAGATAGAAATGGAAATAGATGGTCTTGGCAAATTAGAAAATACTGTAAGATTTGCAAGTTAGGCCATATTACACCCAATGCTTGTTTCCTATAGTGCATAGAATCCAAAAACTATTAAGACAGATAACCAAAAAAATTCTATGGGAAAAATAATAGTCGCTAAAACTTCTGATATTCCTGTTGGTAAGATGCAAAAGGTTACTGCGGATGGAAAGGACATTCTTGTAATGAACGTAGATGGTAGCTATTATGCTATGGATGATACCTGCACCCATGCTGGGGCAAGTCTTGCAGAAGGGAAGCTTGAGGGCACTGTTGTGACATGCGACTGGCACGGTTCAAAGTGGGATTGTAAGACAGGTAAGCTTGTAGCATTTCCCGCAAAGATAAAGGATTTGAATTCGTACAAAGTAGTAGTTGAATCAGATAACATATTTCTGGAACTCTAGTGCAAACTTTATAAAATCATGCTAATTAGGTAGCCTTGATGGTACAATGGTCGATAAAAAATCTGAGAACATGGAAACTCTCAATCAGGCCATTATCACACTTGAAGAAATAGCATCCAATCCTTCTACTCCAAAAAACATTAAGAAAAGTATAACAGATTTAGCAATAGAACTCAAAAAAGAAGAATATTCTGTTTCTATGCGTGCCGCAAATGCCATAAGCTTACTAGATGACATAACACAGGATCCAAACATGCCATCCTATGTCAGGGTCACATTATGGCAGGCAGTGTCTACGCTTGAAAGAATAAGGGAATAAATTTAGATCACTCACAAAGTCAATTGTGAAAATAGAAGAATATCTTGCATCACTTCCACAGTCAATTATCACAGGACAGGCAGTGCAGCTTCCTGATCATGCTTTTAGGGACATATTTCGATTCGCTACCCTAACCAAAGAAGATGTTTTTTTTCATCTTGGTTGTGGAAATGGAAGAGGAATTGCTATAGCTCTAGAAGAATTTGGTGCACAAAAAGCAGTTGGAATAGATAATGATATAGAAAAAATTGCTTCTGCAAAAAACCTACTTAAAGAAAAAAAACTAACAAATGGCATTTTACATTGTCAAGACATAACACAGTCCGATATTAGCGACGCAACTGTCGTATTATTTTGGTTCTCAGATCAACAGATTATTGAATGTATGACAGAAAAATTTTTACGACTAAAAAAGGGATGTAGAATAATAACAATTTGGGGGCCATTGCCAGGATTTCTACCAGACAAGATAGACTTTCCCTATATACTCAACGTAGTTCCTTTTAAAAAGGCGGGTGATCTAAAGGAGCAGCTTCGAGCAGTCTTTGGAACTAATTGCATAGATTTTGTAACCGCGTGGGAGTTTGCTGAAAGGTATACCAAGGCAATTGGTTCACCAGAGGTAGGAAACGATCGCTTTCTAACTATAATACAGTCTCTTATCATATGGATAAATGCAAAAAACTTTGGTGTTGCCTGCGGAGATGAAATTCCACAACCGATAAGGAACTACATCAACATACTTCGGACGTTTTTTAATATAGATGTAGAATATCTCTTAGAGAAACGTAGTTAATCCTGTCCATAGCGAGTCAAGTTTTTATTGGAAAAATTCTAAATGTTATTGTTGGATGAAAGAATAAACATCAATGTCTCTGCTACAGATTATGAAAACACAAGCAAAGAGATTGTATCTACCTTAAGAAGCCTGGAACAGATGGTACATGGTGAAAACGACTTTATTGTTACAGACTCCGAATTCGCGTTTGGCTGGCATTTTTATGTTGTGTGTGTGAACAAGTCACTCGTACAGAAATTATCAGATCAGATGGGTCCTGCTTTTGATAAAATTAAGGGTAAAGGTCTTGAGAAGAAGTTTCTTACATGGCTTACAGAAAAGGTTGCCAAGAAAAATTTGAAGGTCAAGCTTGCCATTAAAGAAGAGATGGAATCTAGTAAGTTCGGTATTTTTTAACCCATTTAGGAACTCATGAGAGTCCTTGGAGAAGCTGTTATTTGTATAATATATGATAGAAATTTCATAAGATATTTAACCACTGAGTATCAGATCAATCAAGAATGGTCGTAGAGAATAAAGCAACTATTACTTATGTTCAATTACTCAAAGAAGATCTTGTAATTTTACGTATGGTTCCAAATGATGGCATTGTGCCAGATTATAAGGCAGGTCAATTCACTACCATTGGTATTCCAGTAGTATCTGAAAATTATAAGATTGTTCGCAGAGCATATTCAAGTGCGTCTCATCCAGAAAATAGAAAATATATCGAGCTATACATAAGATGGGTTAGAAAACCATTACCTGGTCGTGTTACAACCCAGTTATTCTATGCAAGTGAAGGAGATCAGGTAACTTTGGTAAAACCAATAGGAAATGCTTTAACAATTAATGAAACATTACCTGATGGTAGTAAAGATAATAGAAGAATTGTTTGCTTGGGTGGAGGTACTGGTCTTGCACCTTTTGTAAGTTTTGCGCAACATCTTCATGCGGTGGGGGATAAAAGAGAGATTGTTATTTTACACGGTGCTAGTTATGTAGACGAACTTGGTTATAGAGAACTCTTGACCAATTTAGAGACGGAAAGTATTGACAGAGGAAAAGACAAGTGGAACTTTAGATATAGAGCTTCTATAAGTAGACCGGAAGAATGGTTTAATAGATCATGGAATGGGCAGACAGGCAGAGTAGAAACCTTTTTGAGATCAAAAGATGGTGAACCTTCATCACTAGAGAAGCTCATCGGAGAAAAAATTACAAAAGATAATACAATGTTCTACATTTGTGGTTGGCAAGGAACAATAGATGGCTGTATGAATTATCTTGCTCCAAAAGGTTTTGTAACTATGCACGATAAACGTGAAGATGGAAGCTTCGAAGCAAAATACGAATCATACGGTTAGCCATTAAAATTTTTTTAATTTATCACATTATTCACTTTTTTAGATTATTGCTCATTTTTAACATGAATTGTTAGGGTTTCTTTTGCATATTCAATTCATGTTCTTTTTCACCATGTTCTCCAAATTTATTGCCAAAAAATTTGGCTTTTCAGCCTTTTCTTAGTATGAATTGCATTAAGGCTTCTTTGGAGTATTCGATTCCGTGTTCCTCAGCAGAATGTTTACTGAATTCCGTGATTACCTTTGCAGTATCGTCTCCTTTGGCAATAAAATTGCACTCAAAACCATAATCTCTGCATACAAGCGTTGGCATCACCATGGGTAAAAAACTGGTAACATATATTTTGTTTCATTGGTTTTGCGAGCGATCAGGGTAAAGGTATTTTTGATTCCCTTGTAGATCGACATTTCAAATGCATGTTAAAATTCAGAAATGGCATCAATTTCCTTTTTTGTGTGGAGAATCAAGAAATTTGCTTGCGGTTTCAAGCAGTTATGGATTATCTTGTTCTGATGCTTTTTTTGAATTGTTCACAGGTATAGAAATAATGCTTTCTACAACAGCCTTTGTTAACTCGTCAATGATTTTGATTTTTTTCTTATCAGTTTCTCCTAGCATTTGTAATGCTTTCTCTAACTCTTGTTTTCTTAACGAGTCTACGCTGGCAAATACATCCTTAACTAAGGGTTCTGGGTTAAGTCGTTTCATCGTTGCCTCGATAATTGGAACTTCTTTACTAATCATTTTTTCTACAGCAAGAACTTCCTCCTTTCTTGCTCTCAAATTTCTTTCCTCCATCTCAGTAATTTGATCTCTAAACATTAATTTAGTTCCAGGAAGTGTAGAGACTTTCTCATCAACTGCTCTGGGATCTGATATATCCAATATCATTGTCCCTTTTGTTTTACTTTCCATAACTATTCTTATTTTGTCATAAGTAATTATGAAATAATCTGCCGTAGTTGCAACAAAGATTATGTCAAATTTATCGAATCCTGATAAGACATCTTGAAATGTTATTGGTTTTCCACCCAATATTTTAGAAAAACCAGTGGATCGTTCAATGGTCATGCTGGAAATATCAAATGCGTATCTTTTTTTATTAAGAGATTTAGCAACCATGGCCGCTGTTTCGCCTGTGCCTATGAGCAGAACACGTTTTTTCCCATCTAAACCTGCAAGTGCTTCTGCAATTTTGACAGCAATGTCACCAATTGATATCACTCCTTTACTAATTCCAGTAGAATCTCTGATACGAGCTGCAATTCGTATAGAACTATCAAACAATTTATTCAATATTCTGCCAGATGCATTAGATTGTTTTGCATTTGAAATTGATGTTTTTATTTCTTCAAGTATTGCTTCACTTCCTACAACTATTGAATCCAAACCACATGTTAGTCTCAACAGATGAAGGTAAACGTCTGTATTTTCATACACCTCAAGAATTTGGTCAAAGTGGTCAACATCATATTCTTCTAGTCCTGCTATCGATATCCAAGTTTCTACGACTTTACGTATAACAAGATTTTTTCCTTCACTCCTCCTCGCATCTGGTGCTTCTCCGCTTTCCACATTATTCACAATAAATACTTCAACCCTGCTAGCAGTCTGAATGATTACACATTCTGAGACACCAGAAATCTTCTTAAAAGATTCACAGGCAGTTATGATATCTTTGAATGCAAATCTTTCTAACTTGTGAATTGGGATATTTCTGAAAGTAACTCTAAAATTAATTATGTTAAATTTATTTTCGCTCACTTTGTATCACCGTTTATTCTCGAAGTTTGCTTCTTCCACCTTTTGCTGTACGGAAAACATTCATGCCAAAGTAAAAATTTTGGTATAATGAATCCAAATAGATGAGATCTTGTTCAGTTCGGGTGATATCATCTGCGATCGCATGAGGATCATTTTTTAGTCGGTCGAGTTTTCGTTTGGTTTCCTCTACAAGATCACTTATTCCAGATTCATAATCAGATGTCCCACCGAATTCAGGACTGAGTATATGTTCTGGCTTGTATGGCGGAGTCTGATCTGTTGGAATCTCTACTTTTCTTGAAATCTCTTCTTCCTCTTCTTCTGTAAGTACAGGCCTTGGTGGAACTAGGTCCTTTTTATAATGGAAAAATTCTGGTTCTCCCATTTCTCGTCTAAATATCCGCTCTTGACTATGTTTATCAGTAAACGATGCGCCTGCTGCCTTTGCGGTTGCTACTACCTTTGCTGCTTCCTCATATTCTTTCTGTGCTTCTGCTTCTGCCGCCGCCTTTGCTGTTGCCGCCTTTGCTGCCGCCGTCTTTGCTGCTGCTTCTGCTAATTCTGCTGCTTCTGCTGCTGTCAATCCTAGTTTCTTTTTGGGTGGATCCTGTGGATTTTCATCAGACAATGTAATTACATCATTTGGGCTTAAAATTTAAGTTTTTATCATATGTTTTGAGTCTAAATCAGATCCTAAGATGATACACTAACCATTACAGGTAATACTCTTGCCCACATATCCATCGCCTTTTATCAAGGGGTTATTTTCTAGCAATTCTGAATAGAGAAGCTTTTTAAATAAATTTAGACAAAATTACAATATGTCACTTCTCTTAAAAGATCGAGTATACACAGTGGAATCCCCAACCACAAAAAGGGGTGTTTATCCACTACATGGCTACAAGCTTGGTCTTTATCGCCTGCCAATCAAACTAGATGAGCCGATAGAGATGAGATCAATTGTAGAGGGACTCAAAAAGACCTTCACAATGGATGCCTTTGCTGACAGAGTTTATGCAACATACACATGGACTGAGGAAAACATGCCTGATCGTGAGGCAAGAGGATACGAAAAGGTTGACCTCTCCGTCACAGTTGAAATCGTAACAGGTGAAGTACTTGACATGATTTACCAAATCTTTCCAATTGAAAAGTTTGGCGACCCACAATGGGTAAAGGATTATCGCAAAAAGGCAGACTATTATGCAAAAATGATAATTGACACAATTCTACGAAACACCATTTTAGCAGACAAGATGATTGGATACTATGTCAAGACAGAAAAACTAGGGCAAGAGGCAGCTGTCGAAAAACTAGAAGAGCTCACACCACTTGCAAAAATTGTACCAGACGCAAAACCAAAACCAAAGGTTGAAGCACCACAAGATACAACAGCACCAGAAGAAGTAGGTGAGATACTAAATGGTCCAAAACCAGGACCAATTGATGTGGAATACAAATCACATATGCGTCCGGGCGCATCATATATTGTTCCATCAAACAAGAATGTCATAAAGACATGGGGGAGAAGAGGAACTGATAACGGAAGAATGGGTGTTTGGGGGGAAACCGTATCAGTTGATTTTGATATTTGTGTAGCAGACGGCGCATGTATTGATGCATGTCCTGTAAATGTTTTTGAGTGGTTTGATACTCCTGGCAACCCGGCATCTACGAAAAAGCCCCTCATGGCACGAGAGCCAGACTGTATATTTTGTCTTGCCTGTGAAAATGTGTGTCCACCTGTAGCAATCAAGATCCAGAAAAAATAATAAAAGGTCATATTGTCCGGTAGTTCAGACTGAGATGTATGGTGGTCAATCCGTTTACGCAGTTTGTCTTTGATATTTTCATTTTTTCTGCAATTAGCTGACTAAATTCATGCTGAAATCATCATCAAACAGTGTTAACGCACAAAACCCTTTACTTTTAAAACATCAATCAATCTGTAAAGTCTTTTGAAAATAGAGTCGTAGTTGTATATCTCGATCTGAGATACAGCCTGAAGATTTTGCTTCATCAGACCTATTGGTAGCGAGGGAATTAAACAAAGTGGAAGGGGCCCTTGAGGGGAATCGAACCCCTGTCCGGGGATCCACAGTCCCCTATACTGGCCACTGTACTACAAGGGCCACCAAGGACGGATCCTTTTCTGTCCAGTATTAATCTTAACTGATTAGTTGTATTATCATGTTTTTACAAACTTGAGAGTCAACTGTAGGTTTATTATAACCGAAAAAAATATCGCAAAACATGAAAAATGGAATATTATGGTTTTTTGCCATGGGAATTACTTCAGTACTCACACTTTATGGTGCAATCTACCTTCTACCTTGGAAGTAGATTTTTCTCTCTAAGAATTAGTATTTTTCACAATACAATTAGTTATGACGAAATTTCTTCTTTATGTTTCTAAGTCTTTTCATGCTAAATGATTTTACTCTCCATCGTTTTGTGTACTTGTATGTAACAAAAGCAGAAAGTATGGTAGATATACCCAGAGTAGGTAGCATCCAGTGAATATTTTCTTCAGTACTTGGGTATAAACCGAAAATAGTTGCAAGTGTGTTAGGTACCAATACAGCAGTTCCAGCTACAGTAAACCACACTATTAGAGATGCAAGTTTATTGGAAACTTCGGCTTGAATGACATTAATTCCTGTAGCTACTACTTGCATTATATTTTCTGACATCTGGATCTGACGATCCAGTCTTCCAAGAAGAACTTCGAACTTGGCAAGAATGACATCCTGATCTGATATCATATCCGCATCACCGTTCTTGAGGTTCTGAACAGTATCGTATGTAGCCCAAACTGCATTAAGGAATGTAAGAAGTGACGTTTTCATGTCTGAAAGTTCAAGTGAGAGATCTTTTTGGATTTGTCTGGCACCTGCTAGATCAAGTTCTAATTGTTCAGCCCTTTCTACAATCAAACGTAGAATAGAAAAGTTTGTTTCACTAAGTTCATCTATTATTCGTGCTAGAAGTATGGTTTGTCTGTCAGCCCAACTTTCGGGTTCCTTTGGGAGCTTGCGTAAAAGTGTGTTTGAATAATTGTATAGGCGTGTTATTTTTCCCCCATAATCATCATGAATTGTAACCACAAGATCCTTTTTGACAAATATAAGAAGTGGTGAGGTTTGGGTTTTATTTGCACCAGTAATTACAAATGGAAGCATCAGGCCAAGTGTTTCTCCCCTGTCTTCATAATTGGATACATAACCAGAAAGCAGAACTGATGGATCCATGGTTATGCCAAGATTTTCAAGAATTTTTGGGGTTTCTTCTACAATGTTATCTACAACACATTCAATCCAAGTAAGGTTTCCAAGAGATATGGTCTGTGCAGCTTCTGAAAGTTGAACGCTTGGTTTTTTGAATGGAGTTCCTTCTGTTTGCAGACCTGCAACACTTACAGCCTTTATCATGTGGTAAAAACTAGTTTTCACTTATATACACGTATTTGTGAATCAACTCTTCCGCTTTTGCGAATTCCTGTAGATTTAATTAAAACCATACTAGATTAATGCCATGAGTTGTTCTGGTGAGACCATCGAATCAGATAATGAAATAATCCAAATAAAACCAATGGTATTAAATCAATTAAAGAAAGCAAAGTATGGAGTCTCTGATCATTCAACAGTAGAGCTATGCCACTGGACAAAAAAATCATTCAAGAATGAAGGAGATTGTTATAAGATGAAGTTTTACGGCATTACAACACACAGATGTATGGAATTTTCACCAGCAGGAATGTATTGTGAAAATAGATGCATTTACTGCTGGAGGCCAATGGAATTTTACGACTCAATGAAAATGCCAGAGGACAAAGTGGCAGAACCAGAGGCAATTGTTGCCAATCTTATGGCAGAAAGAAAGAAGCTGATCATGGGACATTATGGAGATCCAAGACAGGACAGGAAGAAACTTGATGAATCATTGCTTCCAAGTCATTATGCCATATCGCTTTCTGGTGAACCCACCATGTATCCAAAGCTTCCTCAGCTGATAAGATATTTGAAGTCATTACCTGATACAAAGTCAATCTTTCTAGTTACAAATGGGCAAGAACCAGAAATGATACAGAGATTACAAGATGAAGATGCATTGCCTACACAGCTGTACCTTTCTACAAATGCACCAAATGAAGAAATATTTCAGGCACTCAACAAACCAAGATACAAGGATTCATGGGAAAGATGGAATACTACTCTTGAAATACTTCCAAAGTTAAACACAAGAACTATAATTAGAATAACTTTGATCAGAGACTACAATTCTAAAGAGGATTTGATTCCAAAATTTGCTCATATGCTTAAACTCGCTAGCCCACACTTCATAGAAGTAAATCATACATGCATTTAGGAAGTTAGACTAAAAGGCGTGGCTATTAAAACGTGGTAGAAATGGATGAAGGAAGACCCTTTGGCAGTGAGGTTGCAAA
>JBQTIK010000090.1:0-5406 GCA_052388195.1 Nitrososphaerota archaeon
TTGAATTCATGTAGTTAACAAAATCTTTTAATAAATCATAAAGTGAGTTTACTCGTTCATCATCTTTTAGAACGGATAATTCTTGAACAATTTCTTCTGTACTTCTATCACCATATCTTGATTTAAGAAATGTTTCAAATCGTGTTAATGCAAATCTTGTATTCCTAATTGTTCCTTTGGATTTTACGCACAGTTTATCAAAGTAAGATTCTTTTGTCCTTTGTTTATTTAGATACGCCATGTTCAGTTTTCACTTACTCGAGTATAAAAAAAACGGTATCTTAATCAGTATTGGAGAGCTTTTAGTGTAATGCTATCTAGCTGGTTTAGAGTAATCAGAGTAAAATTCCTTCTTGCTTCAGTAATTGCAGTTTGCCTTGGCCTTGCCATAAGCTGGAGTCAAAACCAAACCATCGATATAATAGATGCAAGTCTGACGTTTGCTGGAGTAATTGCATTGCACGCAAGTGTTGATCTTCTTAATGACTATTGGGATTTTAAACGCAGAATAGATACAGAAACGAAAAGAACAAAATTTAGTGGTGGTAGTGGTGTTTTACCTGAGGGATTGCTGCAACCATCTGAAGTATACAAAGCAGGCCTAGCTTTTCTTATTTTGGGTGCAATAATAGGCGGATATTTTATTTTTTTTAATGGTGTAACTATTGCCATCATACTTGCTTTTGCCATCATCTCAATTTACTTTTACTCTACAACTATAGTTAATTCTGGACTGGGCGAGATATTCGTTGCAATAAAGGGAACAATGATTGTGCTTGGCACATATTTTGTTCAAACTTCACAAATTGTAATAGAGCCTATTCTTGGAGGAGTGATCTTGGGAGTTTTATCTTCGATGGTACTGTTTGTCAATTCGTTTCCTGATTTTGAGGCAGACAGAGCCAGTGGCAGAAAAACGCTAGCCATAATACTTGGGAAAAAACGAGCAACTAGCGCTTTGTGGATTTTCCCAACCATAGCATATAGCACAATCATAGCTGGTGTAATAACTCAGACTCTGCCAATTCTTTCTTTAATCACACTCTTTTCCATTCCACTACTCATAAAGTCTGGGCTTGGCCTAAAACGAAGTTTTGATGACGTTGAAAAGCTTGTGCCTGTGATGGCTTCTTGCGTGTCATATGGCAGAATTACCGGCACACTTTTGGTTCTAAGTTTTCTATTAAAATTATAACACATTACAATTAAATCAATCAAATTCAAAGTCAAGACATGATAACTGGTCATGCTACACCAGAGGGCACATCAAACTTTGTGAAAAAAAATCAAACAGTAGCCAAAAATCACTTCAAACAATTTGCTAGACTTAGCCTTTCATCCATAGGAATCGGAACATATCTTGGAAATGTAGATGGTTCCACAGATATTCTTGTAAAAGAGGCAGTCAAAAAGTCAATACTTTCTGCAATTAATGTCATTGATACAGCCATAAACTACCGTTCCCAGAAAGCAGAGAGATCTGTTGGCAGAGCGATACTAGAGTTGGTAGAAGGAGGCAGTGTAAAAAGAGATGAGTTATTCATAAGCACAAAAAATGGCTATGTCACAAACGATGGGGATGTAAAAGAAGAGTTTTGGGAATATATCCAAAATACTCTAGTAAAACCAGGAATAATCAAGTCAAACGACATTTCGTCTGGATATCATTGCATGACTATATCATATTTACAAGATCAGCTCAATCGAAGCCTGAACAACTTGGGTTTTGATTGTATTGACCTTATGTATCTTCATAACGCAGCAGAGGGCCAGCTACAAGACATCTCAAAAGATGGGTTCATGAAGAATCTAAAAGAGGTTTTTGAATTTTATGAAAAACAGCGAAAGCAAGGCACGATAAGATATTACGGTATGGCAACATGGGATTGCTTTAGAGTGCCAAAGGAACACCCACAGCACCTTTTGCTTGTAGATGTTCTAAGACTTGCAAAAGAAGCTGGTGGCAACGAACATGGATTCAAGTTTATTCAGCTACCTTACAACATGTATCTTAACCAAGCTCTAGTTTTGAAAAATCAAACTACAGATGACATTAAAACCACGATATTGGAAACTGCCACAAATTTTGGAGTTGGCGTTTTTGCAAGTGTTCCTCTTATGCAAGCAAAGCTTCTTGGTCCAAATATAATACCTGAATTTGGTGGATTAAGACCTTCACATCGTGCATTACAGTTTGTTAGATCAACTCCTGGAATAATTGCACCACTTGTTGGTCATAAAAAAAGTTCTCATGTTGATGAGAATCTAGAACTAACCAAAATTCCACCACTATCTAACTCAGAATTTTCTCAACTTCTAAAAACTTTAACATCATAAATGTAAGGAATAAATAGAAACCCAATGGTTGTGATCTATGCCAGTTGACCCAGTTTGTGGAATAGAGCTTGCTGAAAGTTTAGCTCTTGTTCACGAATACAAAGGAAAAAAGTATTATTTTTGTTGTCATGGCTGCAAACGAATTTTTGTCAAAAAACCAAACAAGTGGAAAAAAGATTAGATGGGAAAACTCCCACACATACGGCAAAAGTGTGAATCTGGTTCCTTAATTCCTTGACACTCAGGACATCTTGATTTGGATGAGTCCAAATTGGCTGGAGGTTCGTGATATTTTCTATACAGTTCATAATAGCACAGTGATTCTTTGGATCCTAACCGTACCTTTTCTTTCTCAAGATACATCTCCACTTTATCCTTAAACACTGAATCCGTAATCACATTGTCAAAAAAGAAAGTAAGCCCACTTGTTCCTGAGCCATCTTGTAGGGGAGATTTTTTCCTCCAAGTTATCGATTCGGGCAGTCTTTTTTCGAATGCCTTGCGTAGAATCCATTTTCCATGTTTTGTACCATGTTCGTCGTGTACTTTGAGGTCTGCTGGAATTGATTTTGCATACTCTGCTACCTTTTCGTTAAGAAAAGGCGATTCTACAGCAATGCCAAGGGATTTGCCAAGATATTGTGTTGGAAAGTGCATTATCTTCCATATTCGTTCCAAATCTTTTTGTAGCTCTGTGCCTTGCTTCCTTAGAAAAAAACTATAGCCTGCAAATAGTTCGTCAGCCCCATCACCTGTAATTATACTCTTACAGCCTTTTTCCTTTGCAGCTTTCATTGTAATATACATTACAATAGAATTTCGTATTTCAATAGGGTTGAAAACTTTCAGGATCTTAATGGTATCTTCAATTGCATTTGTCAACTCAATAATTGATGCATTGTTTACATCTAACTGCAGCCCAATTTGTTTTGCCACCAGTTGGGAATACATGAGATCAGTTGAAGGAAAATTTTCCGCTATGGTAACAATTGATCTGATCTTGTTATTCAGACAGAATGCTAAAATCGAGCTATCAAGACCGCCTGACAACGCAATGCAATCAGATTTGCAGTGTGACACTGCATCTACTACAAGTTCCTCCAGTTTTGAACAAATTTCTTGCAACACAGTGATCTGACGTTCTCAATAAAATAAGTTATCTTGAGCAATAAGATTACCTTTAAATATTTTAGATGGCCTTTTTTTGTTGTGTTACTTCCTGTAGAGATTGAGACAAAGACATTGATACCGGCGCTTCGTGCCATACTAGCAAAAAGGCTAATCGAAGAACATGGCATACGTGAGGAAGAAGTCTCAAAGTTGCTAGGCGTCACACAGGCTGCCATAAGTAACTACATCAGGGGTACTCGTGGTGACCCTACTTTGATATCAAAGCTTCTTGCAGTAAAGGAAGTGGCAGATATGGTTGATGACATATGTAACAATTTGGCATCCAATATGGCATACACCCCAGCAAGCCTTTCAAAGTTCATTGGACTGTGCAACTACATCAAATCAAGCCTGCTGATATGTGATATCCATCACAACTTGGAAACAAATATTGATGAAGCTGTATGCAAAGAATGCGAAAACATGCTTCTAAAGGGACCTGGAAGCTCGTTTTAGTTTGTTTTTTTAGCAATAATTATTTGAATGGTTGAAACTAGAGTCATGCCGTATTTACCGTTTGCGTTTTCACTATCCACAGCTATGTCAACAATGTGTGAATTTCCTTTCATCATTTTTTCTGTGATCACGTTTGCCACAGCCACTGCGGTAGGAATTGAATCGCCTCTAGCCTTTAGTGTTACTTGACCATAGCTTCCAATGTTAGTTAATAAATCAATGGCACATTCCATAATTGGCTGTTGCTGTATTATCACTACTTTTTCATTATTTGAAAATGAGCTATTATCAGCAAGTTGAGACCTGCTTTCCATTTCGCTCAAAGCGCTCAATCACATCAACACAAATTTTGCATTCTATTAAGTCTTATCGATGATTTATCCATTAGTCAAAAAGATCGATCGGTATGTTCTGGAAATCACCATTTGGTAGCACCCTTTTGATCGTAATAGGAATAACGCGTTTTTCAAGTTCTGTGTATGCAAGATCAAGGGAGGTTGCAACTTCTTTTGGAATTGGAATGAATGGTGGAGCCCCTAAGGACAACTGTAACGCCCTTGCGCCCAGTATTCTTGCCTTTTCAAATCGTGTCAGAGTAGGTGGACCTATGTGTATTTTGCCTTTGCCTGTAGTCTCATATTCAACTGGTACATGAACAGGATCCACCTCAATTATTTCTCTCTCATCTATTATTTTCTGCAACCTTTCCTGTTCGGTAATCTCTTCTGGAGAAAGATCGCCCTTTTTTGCCTTCTTTTCTTTCTTTTCTAACTTTTCAACTTCTTCGACCTCTGTAGTTTCTATAACAGGTTCTTCCAAAAGAGGTGCTTCTGGCCCTTCTGGAACTTCTTCAGTGTCTAAATTAATCTCTTCAGGTTCGTCAGACATCGTAGTGATGTTTGGATAAACGTTATATAATTCATAATCCTCCTCTTCAAAAATGAGTGCTGGATCTGTTTCTAAGGTAGAGATAATTGTAGAGATAAAGGGCAAATCTCAATTAAGATGCGAGCTAAAACGCCATCTTGCTCCAGTCACTGTGGGCAACATAGTCAGATCGTTACCACTTGAAGGCAATGCACACATGTTGAATAACAGCTTTGTTTACATGGAAACCAAGATAAATGTCGGTGGAGAAAGGCAACGAAAAGAGTTCAAAAAAGGTGAAATAGCTTTTATGACAGCAAATGGGTCTATCTGCTTTTTTCTAAATGATAGCGCGTCTCCAAAGACAATGACTCCCATAGGAAATATGACATTTAACATCGAGGCATTAAATGATGTGAAACCTGGTGACGTATTTTTGATAACTCAAGCTGGTTGATAGATGTGATGCCCGCTGTATCCACCTATTCTCTTTATTGATCCGTTTTGCAATAGCTTATGTAAGAGAGCATTTGCAGTGGAAACCTTTACGCCTGTCTGTCGTGACATTTCCTGAAC
>JBQTIK010000091.1:0-7418 GCA_052388195.1 Nitrososphaerota archaeon
CATACCAGACCTTTTCGTCAATCATTGAATCAAAACTTTCAGATTAAGCAAACACTGCTAGCAGGCAATTTTTTATCTTTCAGTCTCCTTACTGAATATAAATAACGTGTCTGTCACGTGTTAAAGCTGCCGAAGTTTATTCATTACTAAAAATAAACGTCTATGCAGATTTAGCCTTCTAACATTGTTCACATTACCATCGTGGGAATTTTGTAAAATTTATTCATATAACTAATTCATAAATTTATCAAACTATTTTAGATTAAATGATTTGTCACAATCTTAACCATTAAATAAAACACGAATGGAAAAGGCTTTTGTGAGCCGTCCTACAAACGCCGTTTTCATTGGCAAAAAACCCATAATGACTTACGTTAACGCAACTCTGACTTTACTATCAAACGAGCCTACAGTTACTGTCAAGGCTAGAGGAAAAAACATAACGATTGCTGTAGATGTCTCTCAAATGATAGTAAAAAGGATGAATGCTGTGGGTTACCGTGTAAGTAACGTGAGAATATTTTCAGAGAGGATGACCTCACAAGATGGAAAGGAAAGAAACGTCTCCGTAATGGAAATAGACGTTTCACGCACCTAAACATGACAAGCACATTTGTCAAGTGTGTGATGATAGGTCTTGCAGGGCTTGTTTTAATCGTGGTTTTGTATAGCGTTGGTCTTGTGGACAGCTGTTCAATAAAACATGTTGGCGTTGTAAGTGATTTAAAAAAATATGAAGAAACCTTGGACGCAGAGTTTTGTGAAGACCTTATCAATAGAATAATTGAGCTTAATGATCAGTGCGGAATAGAAATTGAGATTATTGATTGTGGTTAGCCTACTGCTTCTAGGGCAAACACAATTCCAAAGTATACTAAAACTCCGCTTATTGCAATCATAAATATGCCATAGTTTTTGCTTGAAAGTATTGCCTTGCCCTTTGAGGAAAGAAAGCCCACGGTGCAAAGCCATGCATAATCCATCCATATGTGGAATGCAAACATGATTCCTATTCCTGCAAACGATGCAAGAACAAGCGAGTCAGAAATTAGCTTAAACCCTATGGTAAACCACCAAATGAGAAAGAATGGATTCAATGCACTAAGCATTATTCCTGCAAGAAAAGGACCATGCCTTCTCTCAAAAATAGACGATGGTTTTTTTAAAACAGACTTTATCTGCATTCCAGCAAAAACAAAAAGACTAATTGCACCAAGGAGTGCTACTGCCTCCCTAAACTGTGGTATCGACTCAAGTGAAAGTGCCCCAACGCCAAGCAAAATTACAAGAGGTAATTCTACAACAGTATGTCCATATGCCATCTTCAAGCCTGCTTTTGCACCACCTTTCAGCCCATATGCAACGTTGGCTGCAAAAAGCGGGCCTGGCGACATGACTCCAGAAACTGAAATAGTAATTACAGCTACTGCAAATTCAAAGAGCTGTACCATCTAGAGCTAGAGATGGATTTTTGATATAAGCGTTAATACGAAAATATTTTGCAGGTGTTATCCATTTTGTCTTTTAAAAAATTAAGAACCTCTGCTGGGCTATTATGATAGATAAATTCTTCCTTTTCCTGCCTTGATATGTTGATGCAGTATCTTTTAGCTGATTTATTTACAAAGATCATATGCGACCTGTTTTCTATTCTGATTCCCTCATCTAGATCAAGAACTTGTACAATTTTTGCAAGATGATCTTTTGATACTTCCCTTTCTTGGTATGTCATCTGTACATTGCATCTTTTATTGGTTCGGCGTCTTCTTCTGCTTGTTTTATGTCATGTTCGACTATTTCAGCTTCGTGCAAAAGCGTACGGAGGTCACAGGCTGCACCTGGTACAAGTTTTGACATTGCCATGCAAATTTGTGCGCCAGATCTAAAATCAGGCCCCTTTTCCCTAGCATTAAACAAAAGTACGATTACGTTAGTGTTTGACACAACTCCCTCGTTTAGTAAAATGCCCGGAATGCCTGGAACCGTTCCATGAGATAAGGTGGGTATCTCCGCGTCTTTTAGCTTCTTTTTAGCTTCGGCAGTACTGCCTACCCCAATGACAAATGGCTTTTCATCTTCTGACTTGATTGCAGAACTGCTGACAACTAGAGAACATTTGTGTTTGCTTGCCCATTCTAGCATAGTTTTTGCGACTTGCCTGTGAAGAGATTCATGAGGTGTAAGATAGGACGAAAATACTGCTACTTTGAGCTCACTATTTACATATATCCTTGCTGGAAAATTTGGAACACCGTCTTTGATTATGCTGATAGGTGGAAAAAGATCGGAATCAAGAACCCCAACCATCTCAAACTGTATTGTATTTATCATGGATTCGGTTGCTATTGCATTAGCAAGTCCAGCATAAGGAAAACCATCAATCAGATAACCTCCGTCTATATTGATCGGCTTGAGTTCTCTTACTGTGATTTCAGAGCCCATGATTTTTGCTACGAATAACGCCCTATTAAATCATGGATATCATTTTATGTGGTAATAATAAATTCCGTTTATGGAAACCTTATACATACTCCTTAACTGTGACTTGGGTTCTGAGGTCGATATAATAAATGAGCTTATGAAAATCCCAGAAGTAAAGGAAGTAAGGGGAACATATGGGGTGTATGACATATTTGTCAAGCTGCAGGGTGAAACAAAAGAGACTATGGAGGGTGTTGTAACTAACAAAATTCGCAGAATCCCAAAAATTCGTTCCACAGTTACGCTGACTCCAATTCTTGCGCAAGGCGGACGATAGGTCCAAAAGATGCTAAAACTGTTCAACACCTTTTCTTTGAAAAAAGAAGATTTTGAACCATTTGATAAACCTAATGTAAAAATATTCATCTGTGGCCCAACACTATACGATTATACGCATCTTGGCCACGCAAGAATATTTCTTACATACGATCTACTATGCAGGTATCTGAAAAGCCAAGGCTACACACCAGACGTTCTTGTAAACATGACTGACATAAATCAAAACGTCTTTAGCAAAGCCATCGAACAAGAAACTGATTATGTTACATTAACGCGATTCTACTCTGCCGAATTCATAAAAGATCTTGTTTTATTAAACATCTCAAGTATTACAAGACTTGCCCATGTTTCTGATTATGTCAGAAGTATAGTCAAACACATCGCTTTTTTAATTGAACATAAAAATGCATATTCTGCAAATGGAAATATCTATTTTGATACCACGACAGTAAAAAATTATGGCATAATTTCAAAGCAATCCAGACAGCAGCTAAACTTGCACAGAATGGATATTGGCCCAAACAAGAAAAACCAAGAAGACTTTATGCTATGGAACTGTTCAGAAGATTTTGGCTTTTCATGGAGTAGTGATTTTGGAAACGGTGTTCCCTGGTGGCATATACAAGATAGTACAGTGGTAGCAGAAAATTTTGGCTTACATTATGACATACATGGAGGCGCAATGGAGCTATCATATCCTCACCATGAGGCCCATCTGGCTCAATACAAAGCACTAACTGATATGGAAAACCCAGTTAAACTTTGGATGCATGTAGGTTTGCTATTATCAAAAGGGGAAAAAATGTCAAAATCCCTTGGAAACATGATCCTAGCTCGTGATCTGGTTAGTAAGTATGGGCATAACTTGTTGCGACTATATCTATTTTCTACTCATTACAGAGAAGAAATTGATTACACAGAGAACGATATGCTAAGTAAAAAAACACTCTTGGAAAAAATTTACAAAGCTAATCACATGACATCTGACCACACATCTAAAAATATCTACAACTTGATGACACGATTTTTCACTTCATTTGAAGATGATTTGAATTTGCCTAAGGCACTAGATACCTTGGACGAAATATGTTCGGCTGTTTTGGAAAATGATAGAATTAGCACCGCTGATTTTATGAAAATCATTAGCGTATTAGGTTTGTCTATATGATCTCAAAAATGGAAGAAAATGAGGTGGGGTTCACAGGAATATGGAGTGAGATGACAGCACTAGAATGTGGAGTTCTTTTTTTAAACCCAAATCTTCCAAGCGACATATTCTTTGACAAGCTAACTGGCATTACCTGCTTGAGCGAAAAAATGATCGACGAAGCACTATATCTTTTTCAGAGACACAATGCGCGTCCATTTATTTATGTTCTAAATAATCCTGCACTTGAGGAATTGCTTCGAAAAAAGGGTTTTACGTTTTATGATACTCAACATGTTTTAAAAAAATCAACCAGTAATAATTTAGAAAATTTTCCAATACATCACATTGCAAGAAAAGACTCTCTGCTGTGGGCAGATATTTTTTGCAAATCTTATGATTGTCCTGAATGGATCGATGAAGTAAACTCCATTGTAAGAAAATCAGTTTCTGAAGTAGAATACCTAGTAGACTCTGACTACAATGCATCATGTGTAGCACTTTATGAGAAAAATTCTGTTTTGGGGCTGTACTGTCTTGGAACAGTACCAGAAAAAAGAAGAAAGGGACTTGCCAAATTGTTAATTGCCCATGCACTAAACCAAGTAAAAACAAAAAAGTTGGTTTTTCTTATGCTTGAAACATATCAAAGAGACGCTTTGCTAGAATTTTACTTGAAGCTAGGCTTTGAGAAAGTCTATGAAAAAAAGATCTACACTATTTGATTTTTGCAAGTAGTGCAGAATAAAGAAACGGAAGTATGGTTGTGGCTTCCGCATGTATGGTTGTCTGTTTTGCTTTTTGGGTAACCTTCCCCCAAGATATTGCCTCTCTTACAAGGGCACCGCTTAGGCTTCCATCAAACTCCTGTGCGCTTGTGATATAGACCGCATAGTCTAATACATCGCGGTATTGAATCCACCACAGAGAATGGTGCTATGATATGCCCCCGCCAAAAATCAGAGAACCAGACTTTTTTGCTTTGAATATCAAGCCAGATAAGAGATCACTATCTGCGGCCACGTTCAGCTTAAAGTCACTGTGTTTTTGTGTGAAAAACCAAATTTGACTTCCTACCGCACCATCCATTATGCCAGGAACTATGACTGGAATGTTGTTTTTGTATGCCCAATACAGAAAAGAACCATTGCCAAGATTTTCACCTATCATGCGCGTGATTTCAAAGGTAGACATTTCTTTTTTTCCACTTTTGTAAACCTTTTCTAAAAAGGCCTGCATCTTTTCCTCAATTAAAGGACCGTAGCTTTCCATTGGAACAAGTACATTGCCTAGTCTATGGATTTTTTTTTCTACAAGTTCATTGTCATCAAGTGTAAACGAGCCCTCTAGATAGTTTGAAAAATATCTAGCAATGTCGTGATCAAGTGCACCACACGTAGTAATTACAACATCAAACATCTTGTTTTTTATCATGTCACGTATTATCCCACGAAGACCAGTTGATGTAATGGCAGCAACAAAGGAGAGAAACTTTAGGCACGCTTTGTCTTGGATCATTGCATACAAAATATCAAGTCCTTCCGCCAGATTCCTTGACTCAAATCCACCAGATTCTGACATGGCATCAAATATGCTTCGTATGCTGTCGCCTTTTTTTATTGAAATATCTTTTACTGGTCGGCCTGGCTTTATCACAGAACTTGAATCAAAGTGGGGTTATAAAATCCTCTGCACACAAGATTCTGCACAATTGCAAACACAAGTAATTAATATGATGTGATAATTTGCGTAAATATCGATATAGTTTGGGGAAAAAGATTCGCATAGCAATTGCAGGTGTAGGAAATTGTGCTTCGGCTCTGATCCAAGGTGCTCATTATTATTCAAAAAATCCAAATGATACTGTAGGACTTACGGCATACAATATTGGTGGGTATGAACCAGGCGACATTGAGGTTGTTGCTGCCTTTGATGTGGCTGATACCAAAGTAGGAAAAGATGTTTCTGAGGCAATATATGCAAAACCAAACAACACTGTCACAGTGGCCCAAGTACCTCACATGGGAATTACAGTTCAACGAGGCCCAACTCTTGATGGGGTTGGCAGGCACCTAGGACAAATTGTTACCCCGTCAAATGACCCTGAAGTCGATGTAAAAAAAGTCTTGAAAGACACTGGTGCAGAGATGCTTGTAAACTATCTGCCAGTTGGTAGCACCAACGCCGTAAGGTTTTACGCTACTCAGGCTCTTGAGACAGGAATTGGATTTTTAAACGCCATGCCTGTGTTTATAGCATCAGAACCCAAGTGGCAACAAGTATTTGCAGAAAAAAAACTTCCTCTTGCAGGAGATGACGTGATGAGTCAGCTTGGAGCAACAGTTCTTCATAAAACTCTGGTTAAACTCTTTGTAGATAGAGGGGTGCTTGTTGATGGCACATACCAGCTGAATATAGGTGGAGACATGGACTTTTACAACATGCTTGATGAGGAAAGGCTTGAAGACAAGAGGATTAGTAAAACAAGTGCAGTAAAGGCAATGGCAGACTATGACATTCCAATGAGAATAGGCCCAAGTGACTATGTTGATTTTATTGATAATGAAAAAATTTGTTACATAAACATTGAAGGAAAGTATTTTGGCAAGATTCCAGTCAAGCTTGATCTGAAACTGAAAGTTATAGATGCGTACAATAGTGCTGGCATAATGATAGATGCAATTAGAGGTCTAAAGATTAGCCTTGACAGAAAGCTTGCTGGGCCGATGACTAGCATCTCCTCATATTGCTTTAAACATCCACCAATACAAATGCCATATTCTGAAGCAAAAAAGGCATTCCTCGAGTTTGTAGAAGGAAAAAGAGATAGATAGGATTTCTAATCTTGATTTTTATTGCCTGAAATTAAAAAAATATTGTTTGTATGCGTAGAAAATGCAGGAAGAAGCCAGATTGCAGAAGGCTACTTTAGAAAATATGCCCCTGTAGATACATGCCAATGAGTGCGGGCACACAGCCAGCAGGAAAAATAAATCCACTAGTAATAGAGGCAATGAGAGAGGTTGGCATAGACATTAGCAAGCAATCTTCTAAGTTACTTTCTGAAGACGTGATAAAGCAAGCTAGTAAAGTTGTGAACATGGGGTGTATGGATAAGGAATCATGCCCTGCACTATTTCTTAATAACCCTATTAATTGGACAATACCTGATCCTAAAGACAAATCATTAGATACGGTACGAGTGATTAGGGATGAAATTGAAAAAAAGGTAAAAGAACTTATTGCAAATCTTGAAACTAGTAAATAAAACGTCTTACAACATCTGTTGTCACATTGTAATTATTGTTAGACTAGTCAATGAAACTTGTCAATATTCGGTTATCTCGCCTTTTTGAGAATCGAGTCTATTGGTTCATATTCGTAAGATAGAGATTTTTGGCTTCAAATCATTTGGTTACAAAAATACTATAGTAAACCTTGAACCTGGCCTAGTGGCTATTTCAGGACCAAACGGCTCGGGAAAGAGCAACATACTTGACGCCATAACTTT
>JBQTIK010000092.1:0-8271 GCA_052388195.1 Nitrososphaerota archaeon
CGATGGGACTTGAACCCATGACATCCAGCGCCCGAGGCTGGCAGTCTACCAAGCTGACCTACGTCCCCGTAGTTCAGCCTCTGATCATTCAATATTATCTTTTCAAATAGAAAATTTGAGTTAACCGTAGGACTCGTACTTTATCTCAAAGCTCTTGTCTGGTCTCTTGGTTCTTTCAGTTACAAAGCCTTTTGGGATAAGAAAATCTATGCAACCGTCAATAGTTCCTTGCCATCCACAAATGAAAAAGACAGTATTTTCCTTTGTTATTTTTTCTCCCACAAGCCTCTCAAGAGGAGACTTTTCCCCATCTTTTTCCCTTAGGAATGTTTCTACTCGGCCGGTCTGTCCACTCCATGATCTGTTAAACCATTCTTGTGGTCTACTTATTGTTGCTCTGTATTTGAAATTCCATTTGTCCCTTCCCCTGTCAATGCTTTCATATTCCAAATTTGTTAGAAGCTCCCGGTAACCAAGCTCATCTACATAACTTGCTCCATGCAAGACTACAATCTCTCTCTTACTTCCAATAGCATGTAAGTGTTGGGCATAGCTGACAAAGGGTGCAAGACCCGTGCCTCCTCCAAGACACACCATTCTTCTCTCATCCTTTTCACCATTGTGATCTTTATCGTCGATTGTAAAGGCACCAACTGGTTTTACCCAACTTATTTCATCATCTTCCTTTGCGTTAAATAGCTGGGTGGTAAGACGACCTGGAAGAGGTTTTCTGACCCACCTTATGTATAGCTCTACGAATTTTTTGTTTTCTGGATGTGATGCAATTGAATATGCTCTTCTGATAATCTTGTTTTCACTTGGAACATGCATTCCTATTGTTATGAACTGACCTGCTTTGTACTCAGGAACTGGTCCATCTTTTGGCACAAGCCTGAAAATTCCAAGATCTTCTTTTTGTGTTTGAATATATGTTAAGGTCGCTTTGTTATCAACAACCACGCGAACAGTGCACCCCATGATAGTTAAATATCTTATGTTGTTGTGGTCAGATAATTTTCTAAATTGCAGCTAAACGTTAATAACCTCACGAAAAAAGTTAATGCAAATCAGAATGCCACTCTGATTCTAAAATTTGGGCCGGTCGTCTAGCCTAGTAGGATACGCCCTTGGCATGGGTGAGATCGTGGGTTCAAATCCCACCCGGTCCATCTTTTGTTTATGACATGAGTTCTAAATTATTTATGTAACAGTTATAGTGAAAGTAGATTTTGGTGCTAACGCATCGATATCACGTAGGTTGTTCCATACAAAAGTCTCGATTTTATAAATTCCGTCTTTATGTGGAGTCCAGAAAAGAGCTGCTGTTAGCGCTTGGTTTTTTACAAGTGAACCAGTTGAAAAGCTAAGGTCCACAATAGCGCCATTGGCATCTATTATTTGGGCAATATACACCCAGTCAATATTTTGGTCACTGATATTTGTAAGCGAGGTTTGTAGGTTAAGCTGTTGTTCAACAACAGGCGAATTTATTTCATCACCTAACGTATTGACTATTTTAAAATCTGATACCGAAATTTCACCATAGCCATAGGCATGGCCAAAACTAAGAGTAAGATAAAGTAAGAAAAAATAGATCGCAAAATTCATCGAACCCACTTTTCTAATCTTAGATTTAAATTATCCCACAATGCTAACAACTCCATGTCTGAATCTAGAGAGACAATCTACATAGGCAAGAAACCGCTGATGGCGTATGTTACATCTACGCTAATTCAGCTGGCAAACCAACCAAAAATATCTATCAAGGCAAGAGGACTCACCATTGGACGTGCAGTAGACGTTGCGCAGATTGTAGCACGAAAAACTGAAAATGCTGGTTATTCTATCGGGAACATCAAGATCGGGTCAGAGCAACTACAATCACAAGATGGACGAACGAGGAATGTTTCTACCATAGAAATCGAAGTAATGAGAAACACTTCGTAAGAAACCCTTGGCCTGAAGGATTTTTTCCTTCTTTTTGTTATTTTATATTTTGTGTATGTACTTCTTTTCCATTTTTTTGAACTTTGCAAGATCTACAATATCATTGAACTGTTCAAATAGAACAAGATTTTTTTTGAATCTGGCTGTTGTTCCAGATTTTCTAAGCTCTCGCAGAATTTGTAAAGAGGCAAATGCATTTGCAAAAAGAATAGAAAGAGGATACAAAATGAGCTTGAACCCCATTTCATGAAGTTTGGTTGCAGAAAGAAGAGGTGTTGCACCACCTTCTATCATGTTTGCAACAAGAGGAGCATTGATAGACTGTCCAATCTTTTTCATTTCAGTAATAGATTTTGGTGCTTCAACAAAGATTGCATCTGCCCCAATTTTTTTATATTCAAGACCACGTTCTATTGCAGAATCAAGTCCCTCTGGTGCTCTCGCATCAGTTCTTGCAACTATTATGAAGTCTTTGTTTTTCCTTGCATCTAACGCAGCATGCAACTTTTCGGCATATTCTTCTTTTGTAACCACTTCTTTTCCTGTCATATGACCACATCTTTTTGGCCATTTCTGATCTTCAAGAAAAATTCCAGAGGCTCCTGCGACTTCCAACTCTCTTACAAGCTTCCATACACTAAGAGGATTACCATAACCAGTGTCTGCATCAACAATTACAGGAACAGAAACGGCTTGGCAAATTCTACGGGCATTTTCTACAGTTTCCGTGGAACCAATAAAACCATAATCTGGCATTCCAAGTAGGGTTGCAGATGTGCCATAACCTGTCTGAAACATGGCTTCAAAACCTACTTTTTGTGCTATTCTTGCCCCAATAGCATCATAAACACCAGGAACAACAAGTGGTTTGGAGTCATTATACAACATTTTTCTGAGGCTAGGCAACTGCTGATATTGTTATGGGCAATTATTTATGGTTTAGTCGATTTTGATTTCCTTTCCACGGGATTTTTTTTCTGTAGACTCCAGCTTCTGAATTTCAGACTCAAGAAACCTTTTGTATTTTTGAGTCTCTTCTTTTGTCATATTTGACATATTTGAGCTAAGTGAGTTTCCTATACTAGTTATTCGTTCTATAAGATCCATAGCAATGAACTTTCCTATACTACCAACCCTAAACATCACATCAAGTTGGTTTTTTACTATTTTATTTAGAGTTTCAAGATCATCAGTCATCGCTCTACCCTTCCTTGTTATCTGGTACTTGCCGTCTTTTGTTTCCTCAATAAGATTTTCATCCAAAAGTCTCCCAAGAAGAGGATATATCAATCCCGGTGAGGGCTTCCACTTGCCTCCACTCTGTGCTATTGCTGCGTTGATTATTTCTTTACCTGTACTTGGTTTCTTTTTTAACACCTCTAGCACAAAATATCTTGAAAATCCTCTTGGAACTACACTTCCAACCCTTTGGATCCACTGTGAAATCATCACTAGTGATATCGCTAGCGATATATATTAATGATTCGGATTGAATTTGCGCTGGTCCTTCATAAGACATATTTATCTAATTTAAAAAGGAAGATGTCTAAATGACCGACACGATAGAACACGAACTACTAATAGTCGGCTCTGGTCTTGCTGGTCTAAGAGCGGCGATTCAAGCTGCAAAGACAAGTTCAAAGATCAAAATTGCAGTAATTTCAAAACTACAGGTTATGCGTTCACATTCTGTTTCAGCAGAAGGTGGAACAGCTGCGGTTCTTTTCCCAGAAGAAGGAGATAGCTTTGAATCACATGTATATGATACAGTAAAGGGTAGTGATTTTCTTGCAGACCAAGATGTGGTAGAAAGATTAGCCCATGAAATGCCTTCTGAGATTTATCAGCTTGAACATTGGGGGATGCCATGGTCAAGGAAAGAGGATGGTAGAATAGGTCAGAGAAATTTTGGTGGTTATAGCTTTGCACGAGCAACATATGCACAAGACAAAGTTGGATTCTATGAAATGCAGACTTTGTATGATACGTGTCAAAAATTCGATAACATAGAGTTTTACAATGAATGGTTTACCACATCAATAATACATGATGGAGAAAGGTTTTGCGGCATTACTGCAATTGAGCTGTCAAGTGGAACCTTTTACACCATAAAAGGCAAAGCTCTTATCATTGCTACGGGCGGTGCTGGAAGGATTTACAGCTATTCTACCTATGCACTTACATCAACACCAGATGGTCTTGATATGGCATACAGGGCAGGAATGGCCCTAAAAGACATGGAGTTCGTCCAATTCCACCCTACAGGCATTTTGCCATCGGGGATACTGATTACTGAGGGCGCACGAGGAGAAGGTGGTTACTTAATCAATAAGGATGGAGAGAGATTCATGAAAAAGTACGCTCCAGGAAAGATGGAATTGGCTCCAAGAGACTTGGTATGTCGTTCTATGATGACAGAGATTAACGAGGGCCGTGGCTTTAAGCACGAAACAGGGATAGACTGTCTGAAACTTGACCTTAGACATCTAGGTGATAAAGTAATAACAAAAAAACTTCCCGCAATTAGAGAAATCTCAATGAAGTTTTCTGGAATCGATCCTAGTAACGAACCTATTGATGTAAGACCAGTGTGTCACTATATGATGGGAGGAATCCATACTGACATAGATGGTGCTACAGAAATACAAGGAATTTGGGCAGCTGGAGAAGCTGCATGTAATAGTGTTCATGGTGCAAATAGATTGGGTGCAAACTCTACAAGCGAATGTCTGGTATGGGGGAAAATAACTGGTGAACTTGCGGCAAGATATGTTTTGGACAATAATAATACACCGCCATTTCCATTGCATCTTGTTGCTACTGAAGAAAAAAGAATCTATGATGGAATATTTCGTGGACGTGGTGACGTAAATCCATATGAAGTAAAACAAGAACTAAGTGATATGATGAATGAAAAAGCATATGTGTTCAGAAACGAAAAAGACTTGGTTGCTGGACTAAAAAAATTACGTGAGCTAAAAGAAAAAACATGGAAGCATGTAGATGATCAGGCAAAAGAATACAACACAAACTTTACCAACGTAATGGAGCTTGACTCAATGTTTCGTGTTGCAGAAGTTGTTTTGGTTGGTGCAATACAAAGAAAAGAATCAAGAGGCGCACATGCAAGAACTGATTATCCACTAAGAGATGACAAGAACTTTTTGCACCACACTCTTGTATACTATGATACTAAAGAACCAATAATCAAAAAACATCCTGTCACTATTACTAAATACAAGCCGGTGGAAAGGAAGTACTAATGGAAAGACAATCAAATCGTGAGGGTATCAAGGGCATGATGAACCCTACGCGATATGGAATAGAGCGCGTTGCTTATTGGTTGCAAAGATTAACTGGGCTTGGACTTCTTTTTTATTTGATAGGACATGTCATTGAAACAAGTGCAATAGTAGAAGGTAAAGCTGCATGGGATAAGATGCTAGAATTGACACAGACTACAGAGGGTCACATTATACTCCTTCTGGTAATAGGCATGTCTGTTTTTCACACTGCAAACGGCATCAGGGTAATGTTAGGACATGGTGGAGTAGGAGTTGGTAAACCAGGAACACCTGTCTACCCATACAGACCCGCATCATTAAACTACAAACAAAGGCTTTGCATTTGGGTTTCAATAGCACTTGCAGCCCTTGCAATGATGTATGGTGCAGGAATTTTGTTTGGTGAATAAGATGCGTGAAAGTCTAATAATGAAAGTTCATTATGGAACAGCTCTTGGTGCAGTTGCACTTGTAGCAATCCATATTCTCTTTAGGATGACACAGGACTTCTCAGATTCTTTACAATATGAAAGTGTTATCGCAAATTATCACTTTTTACCTTATGCTCTTATGTTAGAAGTAGTATTGGTTTTGCTTTCGGTTCATGGTTTTAATGGACTTCGAGTAATACTTTTGGAGCTAAAGCAGGGCATTGGGTATGAAAGAGCAGTAAATTATGGTTGTCTTGGCGCCATGGCTGTACTTATTGTCTATGGATCTAGAACTATATTGATGGCAGGAATGGGAATGACATAGGATGGCTGCAATAGATTCAAAAATTTCATATGATGCCTCTCCAACTGCAGTTTCTTCATCTAACTCGATAACGCTTAGGATCTCAAAGTTCAATCCACAAAATGATTTGTCTTCAAAATTTGTTGAGTTTAAGGTGCCTGTTCAAAAATGGACAACAGTTTTAGACACAATCTTGGCTGTAAAGCAACATCTTGATCCTTCCATTGCAGTACGATATTCTTGCAGACAGGCTTCTTGTGGATCATGTGGAATGAAGATAAATGGGAAACCAGCTCTTGCATGTTATACAAAAATTTCTGAACTTAATTCAAATATAGTAACCGTAGAACCAATGAATAATTTTCCAATCCTCAGAGATTTGGCAGTAGACATGACACAGATGTTTTCAACTCATAAAAAACTAAAACCATACATTATTAGAGATGATTCAGAAGTGACAAACGACACAAAAGAATTTTTACAAACTCCAAAGGAAGTGGAAGACTACCTGCAATTTTCTTACTGCATAAAATGTGGACTGTGTAATTCAGCATGCCCAACAATGGCTACAGATTCGTCATTTATAGGTCCTCAAGCCCTTGCACAAGCTTATCGCTATATAGCAGATAATAGAGACAAAGGTAAAAAGGAACGACTCAAAATAATAGACAGCTCTCATGGTATTTGGAGATGTCACTTCGCTGGTTCCTGCAGTCAAGTTTGTCCAAAAGGAGTCGATCCTGCTATGGGAATCCAACTATTAAGAGGATACCTGTTGGGATTTAGAAAATAAGTTTAAGGTTTTTTTGGATTAGGGCTCGCGTTTACTTGGTTGTTTATGGCTTCGGCCATGAAGTGGTTTGCGACATTCAGCTTGACATCATTAATTCCATCAATCTTAAGTAAGTTGTCGTGTATGTCTTGTGCTATTTTAAAACCAAAAATAGCTGGACAGAAAGGACTTGTCAAATGAATGTCTATTTTAACTGTTGAATCGTTTATGTCTATATTGTCAACAAGCTCAAGTTCCATTATGGAGACATTTATTTCAGGATCCACAATTTTTGTAAGTTCGTCAAAAATCTTTCTTCTTAGTTCCTGTGTTTCCTGTGCCATAAATAAAAAAACGTTGATGCTATATATAACCATTCTAACTTCTAAATTGAATGTATAGATCTCGGCTTGACGGAAAATTGGATGAACACACACTAGATTTTCTTTCATCGATTACAGATGATGAGCAAATTACAATTTACGATATTGTTGGTAGTCAAGCTCATGTCATGATGCTCTTTGAAAATAAAATCATAACTAAAAAAGATGTAGCAAAAATTTTATCCGCTCTAGAAAGATTGAAAAAAGAAAATCTTTCAATGAAATCAGAATCTGAAGATATTCATGAGCTAATAGAATCTCTTATCATAAAAAAAGTTGGCAAACACGTGGGTGGAAAGATGCATACAGGGCGTTCACGAAATGACCAGATCTCACTTGATATACGAATGAAAATACGTGATGACATAAACATGCTATGCTCCTGTCTCTTGGGCATCATAGAGACACTTGTATCTATGGCTGAAAAAAATCAAGATGCAATAATGCCACTTTACACACATCTTCAGCAGGCTCAGGTTGGGGTCTTTTCACACTATTTGCTTGCATACGTTGATGCATTATTTAGGGATCTTGACAGGTTTTATGTTACATATGGGAGGGTAAACGAGTCTCCACTTGGTGCAGGACCGATAGGTGGAACAAGTTTGCCAATTGACAGGCAAAGTACCGCAAAAATGCTTGGATTCAAGGGGTTGGTTGAAAATTCGATCGATGCAACTGGTGCTCGTGACTTTGTTGCAGAATACGTAGGACAAGTTGCAATTCTTATGACAAACTTGAGCAGGCTTGCGGAAGACTTTATACTTTGGTCCACTTCTGAGTTTTCTTTCATAGAACTTTCTGACAAGTTTGCATCTACATCAAGTGTTATGCCGCAAAAAAAGAACCCGGACATACTTGAACTAACGCGTGGAAAGACTGCACAGGTAATTGGATATCAAATGGCCATACTTTCTAACATAAAGGGACTTCCTTCTGGATACAGCAGAGATCTACAGCAGATCAAAACCTCGATCTGGTCTGCTTCAAAGATTGCAATATCTGCACTTTTAGTGATAAATGCAATGCTCAAAACTCTGAAGGTAAACAAGCATAAAATGAAAAAAGCAATAGATTCTGGATATTCGATTTCACTAGATATAGCAGAGCATCTTGTAAAGGATGGGATTCCATTTAGTGTTGCTCATAA
>JBQTIK010000093.1:0-5110 GCA_052388195.1 Nitrososphaerota archaeon
TACAATTTTGCCAGAAGATGCAGACGGCTTAATTCCTGACGGAAAATGGAATGTGGAAATCATAAAAGATAACCAAATTTCTAGATTCTATTACAAGATTTCATATACGTCTACAGAGTAATTGTAAGTACATTGCAAGTGCAGGTATTGATGTTTAAGCAAGATGATCCAAAAAAATGCACTGCTGCAAAGCTTGTCAAATTCAAACTTGCAACAAGTGTAAGAACCACCTCACTAAATACAATACTTCTTGACCCATTTGCAAAAAGAACCATTCTAAGAGATGACAGATTGCTTGCAGATTCTATAACAGGAATTGACTGTTCGTGGGAGCTTGCAGAAAAAACATTCAACAAAAAATTTACTGGCATTGCACGAAAACTTCCGCCACTTTTAGCAGGAAACCCCGTGAATTATTCAAAACTCAACAAGCTTACTACAGTTGAAGCAATAGCAGGCGCATCTTTTATTTTGGGATTCGAGGATCTTACAGATAAATTACTTGATAAATTCAAGTGGGGCCATACATTTTACGAGCTTAATAGAAACCTTCTTGAAGACTATTCAAAGGCAAATTCTGAAGGAGAGATTAATTCAATAACGAGAGAATACGGTTTGTCTCTAACAAATCAATAGAAATTCCTTTATTCGTAGATCCCAATCAACGAGTAGAGATTTATTCGACCATTTTTTCCACACGGATAGGTAATAATGTCTACTGAAAAATCGTCTTCAGGTCTTGTACGAAGCCTTTCACTGCTTGACATAACGATGGTCGGTGTGGCCGCTATGATAGGCGGTGCCATCTTCGTTCTCGTAGGACCAGCCATGGATAAGGCAGGACCAGCGCTAATGATTGCATTTCTAATCAATGGAATAATCACAATGTTTACTGCTCTTACCTATGCTGAGCTTGGATCTGCCCTTCCAGAAGCTGGTGGGGGTTACAAGTGGATAAGAGAGGGCCTTCCAAGACCAAACGCGTTTATCAGCGGATGGATGGCTTGGTTTGCTCATATGGTTGCAGGAAGTCTATATGCGGTGGCCTTTGGTTCTTTTTTTGGTCACTTGCTAACTTTGGCTGGAGTACCAAGCGAATATGTTGGGGTACAACTTGAAAAGATAATTGCAGTTCTTGTAATCGTACTTTTTACCTATATTAATGTCAAAGGAGTTTCCGATACTGGTAAAATAGGAAACGTCATTACATTCTCACAACTTGCTATCATATTTGTTCTGATTGTAGCAGGCTTGTTTGCAATGACTTTTACTAATCCTAGCTGGTCTACGAACTTTGAGAATTTTTTCCCTAATGGTAGCATTGGATTAATAATAGCCATGGGATTGACGTTTATAGCTTTTGAAGGCTATGAAATAATTGTCCAAACCGGAGAGGAAGTAAAAAACCCAAAAAAGAATATTCCACGAGCAATTTTTATCTCATTAGGTATTGTTGTAACTCTCTACATTATTTTTACATTCATTTTCATAGGTGGTTTGAATCCAGCTGAAGTTGGAAAAGAATCATGGAAATTTATTGGTGAGCACAAAGAGCTTGGAATAGTAGAAGGAGCAAAGTTCCTTTTGCCCTTTGGGGCTTTGATAGTTCTTGCAGGCGGTATGGTCTCAACACTTTCTGCACTGAACGCCACAACATTTTCTTCAAGTAGGGTTGCATTTGCAATGGGTAGACAATACAACCTGCCTAGCAAATTCAGCTCAATCCATCTAAAATACCGCACTCCATATTTGGCAACAGCAGTTTCTGGCTTTATCATGCTAACTGTAGCAGTACTGTTACCACTTGAACAGATTGCACTAGCTGCTAGTGTAATGTTTCTATTTCTTTTTGCTCAAGTAAATATGGCTGTAATAACCATAAGGAGACTGTATGGTCATAAACTAGATTACGGATTTAAGACACCACTTTTTCCGATTCTGCCACTTGTAGGTGTGTTTTCTACAATTGGTCTAGCGATATATCTGCTGGTCTATAATCCACTAAGCTGGGTCATCGCTATCCTTTGGGTAATAATTGGTTTTTCAGTTTACAAAATATATTCTATAAAGAAAGAACTTGAACACTATGCTCCATTGGTAGGAAGTGAGGGTCCCCAAGAACGAAAGGACTACCGCATCATGGTAGTGTTTGATACAAAAACTGCTCAAAAGCTTGAAAAAATAGGCTCGGCAATAGCCAAAGATAAACAAGGTGAAATTTCATTTCTTAGCGTAGTGACAATTCCAATACAGCTTCCTCTTTCTTCTGCACAGGGATTTGCAGAACCAGCTATGAAATCCTTTGAAGAGTTCAAAAAGACACTCCAACAATCAGATTCTTACAGATATCTTGTTAGACTTTCACATGACACCACTGAAGCCATCCTTGCAACTGTGGAAGAGCAGGGAATTAACCTGCTTATAATGGATTTTCCCAGCATGCGTAGTAACAGAAAGCTGCTTTCACTTACAACTTGTGACATTATGGGAGTTAATATAAAAGCGAACTTTGAAAATGAGCTTTCAAAGCTGGTAGTAGCATACGATAAGGGAAGGCACTCAAACCTTGGATTGGAAATTGCAAATTCACTTTCACGATCATTAAACAGTACAATACGAATTGTTAGAGGTGTTGTTGAATCTCCTGAGGAAGAACGAGATGTTTTGAGCAGAATAAATGAAAAGATGTTTGATTTGGATTTGAAAAAAATTCCCGTCGAAAGAGTTTATCCACAAACAGAGAACGTCACACAGAGTCTACTTCAAAACTTCGATAGCAAAAAACCTGAAACAATAATAGTCGGAGCAGGAAACCAATCAGACCAAGCATTCAGTCCAAAGACAATTGAAATAGTTGAAAAATCCACTCATACAGTTTTTGTCATACGAAATTCCAGACTGTCTGGAATACAGGCACGATATTTCTGGAGTATGATCGCCCCACGACTTAAAGAAAACAGATACATTTACAAAATGTATCTTGATGTACTAAGGCTAGTATTTTTCATTAAAACAAAAAGAGCAAAAGCTCGTTCCGATGAAGACTATTTTGCACCAAAAATGTAATTTTTAGAATCTGTTTATGTGCATGTTTTAGGAAGAAAAGACTCTGGTAATCTTCAAATAGAAATTTCTCTTTTATAACCAAAGGTGCGAGCTGGTGCACGAGCTACTGCTAAGGCAGAGGAAACTCCTCCCTCCATGCAGTAAGTGTGATCCAGAGATGGATAGCCAGAGATGGCTGGCTCCAGAACAGAAAACGATCCAACCCGGCGTACTGTGATGGCAAAACCTGAGGTTTCCGGCAAGGAATGAAAGAGCTGACCCACACGGAGCAAGGCCAAACAAAACTACAAGTGCTGCACTTTGTTTAGGTAGGCCGCATAGCCAAATCTCGTAAAAACAGAAGGAGGGTTACGGCTGGCACGCACCATTCTTTTTAGATAAAAGTTAGTGTTGGTATTTTTTCTTTAACTTCCGGTCACTCCAAAATAAAATTATGACTGCCACTGCACCGCCCGCACCAGCCATTCCGTATATTATGTAAACTGGAAATCCGCCAGTAGATGTAGTTGCAGCACCTTCTGGAACTTCGGGACTAGAACCAAAATATTCTACTCCTTCTATGGTTGTTTCTGTAACAAATCCATCCATCTGTATGTTTGCCGAGTCTGCCGATTCTACTGATCTGATAATATACGGTTTATCCAAAGTGATCTCAGCTTCATGCTCTTTTTCTGTTAGCCTTCCTTCTCTAAAGCTACTTTCACCCATGGTGAAGCTTGTTATAACTACTGCTTCTCCTTGATAACCAAACTTGCTTGCTTCAGAAATTGTTCCAGACGGATCAAAGAGGTGATGCCAGTTGGAAAGTGGTTGCTCTAGAATCCTACTTGCATCAATCAAAGGAATATTCAAAACATCTGCGGCCTCAGTTCCAATTATTTTAGAATATACGTCAGGGGCTTCTTTTTCAAATAGCCAACCTGCTGTATTAATATCCACATTGCCAAACTCTGTGCTTTTTATGATGACTGGTTGATTAACGGATATTCCTCGCCAGTGTGAATCTACGATTGCTGCGGTTGTATCAGTTGCTTCACGTATTACATAATTTGTTATGGTGGGAATCATAGTGATCTTGTAATCCGCTGCAGTAAAATCTCCTCTGCCAACTAAATGAGCTCTGTAAGTCAGAGATAAATCAGTTACAAAAACGGTACTATCAAGGTCTTGTGACAGGTTCTTATTTATCATTGATATCAAGTCAGAGACCCCTGGCGTTGTCGAATCTGCCTCAAAACTTATTACAACATCTTTTCCACGTAAGAGGTCAGCAAGTTCGCCTCCTTCTGGGTACTCTATGAAAACACTTCTCAAAAATTTAAAAGTTGGTTGCGAGGACTCTGCCTTTGTTCCAATTCTAGCATCAAGCTGAGCAGCCCAAATAGGAGCAACATTACTAATCACTAAAAGACCAATTAAACCTACCACAAAAAATAAATTGTTGCTATGCACTAAAAAACTGCTTTTGCCGATAGTAATAAATCTTATCATCATTTGAAAGTGAATTAATTTCCTAAGTTGAATATTATATGACAAAGTAATTATTGTGCATTTGTCCACATAAACAGGTCTTTCTAAGAGCTGAAAAAATGATCACAATACTTACTGGTGGAACAGGTTCGGTCAAACTCGTCCGTGGAGTAGCATCACAGACGCGAGATATTAATGTAATAGCAAACGTCGGTGATAACTATTGGCTTTATGGTTTGTATGTTTGTCCTGACATAGATACAATTCTTTACGGACTTGCTGATTTGCTTGATAATGAGAAAGGGTGGGGAATCAAAAAAGATACCTATGGGTTTTTGCGCCAGATGGAAATGCTAGGAGAAGAGACATGGTTTAAGATAGGAGACAGAGATGCAGCCATCCATCTTTTGCGAACAAACATGCTCAAAAACGGCAAGAATCTAAGTGATATAACAACTTGGATGTGCCAAAAGTTTGCAATAGATACCAAAATAATTCCTGTAACAGATAATACTGTTGAAACAAGAATTGTGACAAGCAGAGGTGAGCTTCACATACAGGAATTCTGGGTAAA
>JBQTIK010000094.1:0-2474 GCA_052388195.1 Nitrososphaerota archaeon
CTTGAATCACTTTCTAACCTGTTACTTTCTCAGCTCAATGTAGAAAAATACAAAATAATTGAACTTGAAAAAAATGATGGTCTTGATCTTGTTTCAGAGTTGTTAAAGATGAATCTTCCAATAATTCCAAAAATAGAGTTAGAGCGTGGCAAGGTAGGACCAAAGGCAAAGCAGGATATGGGCAAACTCTTGGCAAAATTCTCAGAAACAGATCCAAGAAAAATTGTTGAAGAATTGTTGAAGAAAAGGACTGTCACCTTTGAGCTTGATAAAAATAAAATTATACTTGACAGAGAGGATTTTGTCATAGATTTTATAGAACAAAATGGGTCTGCCATGGCAAAACGTGAACCACTAATGGTACTAGTATCAACTGTAAGAAATAATGAAATGATGGCACGTGGACTGGTAAGAGATATTGCAAGAAGGCTTCAGGCCCTAAGAAAAGAACGTGGTTACAATCCAACAGACGTGCTTGAAGCAGCCTATATTTTGGATTTGGATGCAGAATCACTTGAGATGGTAAAGCAAAAGCAGGATGAGCTTGCTTTCCTTGTTAGGGTCAAAAGAGTGGAATTTTCAGACAAGGCAAAGACCTACAAGGATGACGACGTTGATGGTCAAAAGATACGCATTTCAGTAGAGTAAATAGTAAGCTTTTAACAATTCGAGTCGATTAAATAATTAAACTAAGATTAATTTTCATGGCAAAACAGACAACCCTTGATGGGTGGCTATTGTATCATTTTACTGAGCTTCTCAAAAAGGGATCACTAAATGTTGCAAAAACTGGAACGCCTATTGTACTTTACAGAAATACAGTAGAGCAAGAAGAAGATTCGTATGAGGAAGTAGTCTGTACTCTGACTGAAGGCTATGTAATTGTACAGCTTGTAACATCAGGTGGAATGATAGTGCCAAGCTTTCAGCAACAATTTGTTTTCACACCAGACCAATTCCCTGAGTGGTTGATGCGAAAAAGTAGAGATCTCTTACTGCAATGCGTTGACTTTCTTGAAGAGAATCTAAAGTAACCAACAGATTATAAGGACCTTAAAAAGCAAAAATTTGCATGCGTTTGTTAGAATATCAAGCAAAAAGCTTGTTTGCTGATTATGGCATACGAATTCCAAAAGGGTTGACATCAACTAACATTGAACAAGGAAGAAAAGATGCAAAAGAAATTGGGTTTCCTTTTGTCATAAAAGCCCAGATGGCAGTTGGGGGCAGAGGCAAAGCTGGTGCAATACAGAAGTGTCACAACGCCGACGAGCTTGAACTAAAATATCCTGAAATTATGCAAAAAGTGGTCAAAGGTGAAAAAACAAAAGCAGTTCTGCTTGAAAAAATGGTCGAATACAAAAAAGAGCTTTACCTTTCTTTATTCTTAAACCGAGGAAAAAGATGTTACACATTGATTGCCTCATCAGAGGGCGGAGTGGAAATAGAATCGGTCAAAAACCAAGTCATACGTGAGGTTGGATTAGGCGATGTTGATAAGAGTACTGCAGAAGAAGTGGCAAAGGCAACAGGCCTAAAGGACAACAGCGTGGGAGAATTTGTAAGCCTAGTTCAAAAGTTATCAAGACTTACTATTGAAAAGGAGGCTGAACTTGCCGAAATAAATCCAGTTGCAGTATTAGATGATGGTTCACTTTTGGCACTTGACAGCAAGATCATAATAGATGACAATGCCATGTTCAGACATGAAGAATTAAAAAAGTTTCAAGAGGTTTCTGAGCTTGAAGAGCGTGCAGAAAAAAGTGGTTTTTCGTTGGTGGAACTTGATGGCAACATTGCAGTAGTTGGAAATGGAGCTGGACTTGTAATGTCTTCACTTGACATGTTATCAGATCATGGTGGAAAATCTGCTTGCTTTCTTGATGTCGGTGGTGGTGCAACAACTGAAACAGTCTATGAGGCACTTACCTTAATTAGCAAAATGAAAAAGATCAAAGGAATTCTTGTGAATCTTTATGGTGGAATTGTCAAGACAACAACTGTCGCTACCGCGTTTATCAGAGCATATGAAAACAAGATTATTGATGTACCAGTGTTTGCCAGATTATCAGGAGCCGAGTCTGACAAATCAAAAGAGATGCTAAAAGGTTCTCGCACCAAGTTCTTTGACACTGTTGAAGAGGCAATAAACGCGGCTGTGATTGGAGTGAGCAAAAGTGGCTGATCTTTTTGATCTGTTAGTTGGAAAAGAAGCTGACAAGGACTATAAGAAAAAGCCTGTAATTGTGCAGGGCATAACTGGCAAGTTTGGCTCCTTTCATACGCAACAGATGATAGCTTATGGAACCAATATTGTAGCTGGAATAACTCCTGGCAAAGGCGGTCAAAAGTTTGACGGGATTCCTTTTTACAATACTGCAAATGAGGCCGTTGAGTTGACTTGCGCTTAAATCTCAGTTGTATTTTTTCCTGCAATATTCTTTTTGAGTGCGGCCATAGAAGCCCTTGAGGCT
>JBQTIK010000095.1:0-15471 GCA_052388195.1 Nitrososphaerota archaeon
CCAAAGCACAAGCTGAGGTCAGACAGTTTGAGTTCTCTGGTCATGCTGACAGAAAAGATCTTTTTGAGATAATCAACAAGATAAAAGTAAATCCAAAAATTCTCACGGTTCATGGGGATACAGATTCCTGTACCAAGTTTGCAGACGAAATACGTGAAAGATTTGGATTTGATGCATGGGCTCCAAAAGCCGGTGAAGTAATTACTGTTTGAGATGCAGAGCATAAAAAAAATAAATCTAGATCTTACCATTAATAGCGGTCAAGTTTTTCTTTGGGATAAAATTGATGACTTTTGGTACGGCGTAAATGGGCAAGAGGTTTTGAGAGTTAATGAGGAACCATTTGAAGTAATCTCCAATCAAAAAACATCAAATGATCTCTTCAGGCAAGGTGATAACTTAGAAAAAATCCTAAAAGACATATGCAAGGATAAAATTGTAAGAACCGCAGTATTCCGCTTTCCAGGGTTAAGGCTGATGCGACAAGATCCATTTCAATGCTACATATCTTTTATCTGCTCATCAAACTCATCCATATCAAACATTAAACAAATGTTAAAGAGAGTTTGCAAGAAGTTCGGTAATAAGGTGAATTTTTTTGGTAATGAGTTCTTCACCTTTCCAGAAGCTGAGAAACTTGCTAACGCTAATTTGAAAGATCTGTTATCATGCGGTCTTGGATTTAGAGCAAAATCTGTAAAAAAAGCATCAACTGCAGTTATTTCTGGGATAATAGATTTTGAACTTTTGAAAAAATTAGATTATAGAACTGCAGAAGAAAAGCTCAAAAACATTTATGGAATAGGAGATAAAGTTGCTGACTGTATACTTTTGTTCTCGCTTGAAAAGTTAGAAGCTTTTCCTATAGATAGATGGACATTTAGAATATTACAAAAATACTATTCAAAAAAATTTTATGAAGTAATTGGTAAATCATTTACTGAGAAAAAATATGCGATTGTTCATGAAAAAATTGTAAAGCATTTTGGTCCCTATGCAGGATATTCTCAACAATTTCTTTTCAAAATGGAAAGAGAGCTAAACAATAGAAGGTGGTTGTAAAAAACCCTTAATATGGTAGCTTAATGCCACATTCTTGGGCCTGTAGCTCAGCATGGATAGAGTGCTGGACTTCTAATCCAGTGGTCAAGGGATCGAAGCCCTTCGGGCCCGCTTTTGTTCACAAGTTATTTATTTTCAAAATATGACACATTCATTATGAAAGATATAGAGCTAAAGTTGGAAAATGAGAATATCACTCCATTCACAGAGATAAAAGGCAGTGTCCAAGTGAGGTACCCTGGTAGATATGATGGTGTAGTGATAAACACGCAGATCATGAATTCTAACGAACTTATAGTCTACAAATCCTATAATGGCAAGCCAATCTCGAAGAACCTTTCAAGGTTATTTATAAGCAAAGATGACATCCCAGAAAATAAAGCGGAGTTTACAGCCGCTGTAGAATTTAAGCCAATTCAGCCTCATGAAATAAAGTTTCGCGTCTCTATAATTCAGGAACATAAAGAAATAGAAAGTGACATACTATTTGCTAGACTATTGACCTAAAATCTAGCTTTTGTGATTACCAGTTTGCCCGTCATCCATGGATGTGGCTCACAGTGATATTCTACCTCTGCTTCTTGAGTGAATAAGAACTCGTATTTATCACCTGGCTTTACCACACCAACAGAACCAAATTTGCCGCTGTACTTGTCTTCAAATGATTGGTCTGGTGTTACTGTGTGCGGAGTTTCATCAATGTTTTCCCAAATAATTTTATTGTTAATTCCAAGCTGAATATTTACTAACTTTGGGACAAAGTTGTCTTGTTGTTCCGGACTTGCAGAACCTTTGATCATGTTGATCATATTTTCTTCAATAGGATTAAGAATTTCTTCTGAAATTTTTGGTTTTGCAATTAACTCTGGGATATAGTAGAGTTGATAGTATGAAATACCAACTGCCAGACCAACTATCATCGCAATTATTCCTATCCCATAAGCATGACTTGATGTTGGCTTGCTCAACGGATCTTGGTGCTTTTTTATAGTCTTATAAAGCTATTTGACCTAAAATAGTTTAAAAAAAGTTTATGCTTTTTTTAGATCTGGGTTTCCAGTAGTTGGTTCTTTAGGAATAACTGTTGAAGTGGTTTTTATTTCAGGTGCAGTTTCTTTCGGTGCAGTTACCTTAGGACTTGATTCCTTTTCTTTTTCTGTAAGTTTTGCTGCAGCAGCATCTGGTACAATACCAATTGGTTTTGGAATTTCTTTTGCTATCTGAGGTGGTGGAGTTGGAATCTTCTTTGCCTCACTCATTCCATATCTGTAAATATGGAACATGCCAGCAAATACTAGCAGAATTAATCCAGTAAGAAAGAGTGAAAAGTTGTTCATTCCAGCAAGCATGGCATTGTATGCAGCTATGTTAAGATAGACTTGGAATGCCAAGAGTGCAACGATTAGCCAGTTTATCCACTTTTCAGATAGATTGATTTGCGCTACCTTTTGTGGCGCTTTAGATGCAGCAAGCTTTGCCTTTCTTTCTGCTTCTTTGGATAGTTTAATCATCATGTAGGAGAATCCAAATCCAAGTGGCACAAGCAACACCATTACAAGATAAAAGAATATTGGATCTATGACGAGTCTTTCCACAAGTGGCTTTGTTACGTCTGGAGAGATGTAGAAACCCCAGTATGTAGTTACCATGATTTGTGCAATGCCAGTTATTCCAAATGCAGTAATTATTGGCCTGTCCTTCCATGAGAATTTCTTGTATCTGTCAATAAATGGTACTATTGCTAATGATAGAATGAACAAGCCAGGCCAAGCAACGCCAGTTACAAACTTGTCGTATTGTGTTCTAAGAAATGCATATAGTCCTGTAAGGTACCACTCTGGTACAGTGATCCCTGGGGGGACGGTTGGCTCAAATTTGAACCCAAGATCAACTGGAAAGACTCCTCCTGTAATCAATATGGCTCCAGAAATGGCCATAACCATAGGAACGTCAAAAACTAAAAATCGTGGCATGTGGACAGCCATGAGTCCAAGCATTACAATTGGAAGTATAAAGACGTGTTGTGTATAAAATCTTAAAACAAAATCTGCAAAACCTGAACCAAACATAGCTTCACGTATTGTAGGCCCTGCAACAGGTATAGAGTTTGTAAGTGATGCTGCTATGCTGATTGCAAGCTCAGCGCGCTCACTAAAGATGATATCATATCCTGTAAAGGCCTCAAGGATTGTTACTGTTCCAAGTATGACTCCTGTAACCCAGAGGATTTCATTTCTTATCTTGTATCTTCCACTAAAATATTGATAATACATGTGCAAAATTGCCAAAAGAACCATAGCATTTGATGCGTGATAGTGTATGTTTCTAAGATGGAATCCAAAGGGAACGTTGTTATTTATTTTTTCAACACTATCCCACGCCCTATCCAGTATAGGTTCGTAGTAAAACATCAAAAGTGCACCAGTTATTCCAAGAATTATGAAGGTGACAAATGTCAACATTCCTAGAAATCCGAATGGACTTACAAATCGTGCTGGAAATGAAAACTTGGTACCAATGAATATAGAGCGCTCTATTCCATCCCACATCCAGTAAAAGAAGTCTACGAGACCGTTTCTACGCTTTAAGGAAACGACCATATCCTATGACTCCATTTTCATTAACATTCCATTTTGCTGGTTTAATGTACATAAATCCATCATTATCTGTTTCAAAAGTTAGCTGCGGAAGAACATTTGAGGGAGGAGCTTGAAGTGATGCTGGTCCTGCAAAGGCCTTTCCTATACGAACATCATACATGCTTCCATGACATGGGCATTCTCCTCTCTTTCTTCCTTCTTCTGGCCAGTATTTCCATAGACACCATAAGTGCAAACATACCATACTATAGGCACGAAAAGCGCTAACATCTTTTGCCTCACCACCTAGCTCTGCAGGCAACCTGATGAACTGCCACTTTCTAAAGGCCTCTTCATCAAGAACTCTATCTCCTGTCTTTGGGTAGGTAATAACTTCAGAGTGATTTACTGGAAAGGTGTTAACATTTGCTTGGGTGTCATCTGGTAGGATAACCTTTGCTCTTCCTAGCGAAGTCGTATCAGGGTTTGGCATGAAATTTCCCCAAGGAACAAACGGCGTAAATGTGAGTGCGGTGCCTGCTGCTCCCAAAAGTTTCAAAAAATCTCGTCTGGACAGTGTATTCTTGCCACTAGAATCCTGTTCTGACATGCAAGCTTTCGTTCTTGAAAAATTGCATATAAACCTTGTTCTAGTTTTTCTTTGAAATTTTGATTTTCTTGACAGCAATCAGTATGGCAGCTGTTGCAATTATAATTCCAATGATTATTCCTTGTAAGAAAACAAAGTTTTGATCAGAAGATTCTTTGTCGTTTCCAAAGATTGGTTTATTGTCTATATTTACCATAATCTTCTTTGATATTTCATTTCCTGCCATGTCTTTTGCGGATATATGAATATCGTACTTTCCGTTTTCCACCGTCCATGTGTCAAACTGTGCTGATGTCTCATCTAAGACTATATCATTTGGAAGTATTATTGTTATTCCACCAGATTCTGGCATATTCTGTTCTTTTATCTCAAGATCTATTGTAATAGTATTTGATATAGTCGAGCCATTTTGTGGAGATTTAATTACAAGCTCTGGGGCTTTACTATCAACATTGAATACAAATTTCTTTGTTATGTTGTGTCCAACCGTGTCAGTTACAGCCACTTTTAGTGTATGTGGACCTTCTGTTAGTAGGTCAGGCGGTATGGAAAATTCTGTCCCGCTAAATTCTTTAGGTTCATACTCATCAAGATAATATTTTGCAGTGTCAATGTTTTCTTCTATTATTTGTGGCGTAACTCTAAATGTATTATTGATGAATTCTGGTACCTCGAGTAGTATCTGAGGTTCTTTTTCATCTGGCAAGATTGTAGAAAACTTGGCAGCAATAGTTATAGGTTCAGCAAGTGATTGGCCACCAAACAGAGTAGAATGCATTAAAAGTGAATAGGTTCCAGTCTGATTTATTGGGGCATATAATACTGTGGATGTGTCATCTTTGTTTTTGATTGGAAAGAATCCGCCACCCTCACTAAATAGAGTTGTGCCAAGCCAATCTCCAGTAGGCCAACCTTGGAAATGACCAAGTACTCCAGGCGGCACATTAGTCTGGACAATTCTTCCAAGCGGATCTATGACAAATACAGAAAGGTTTGTGTCTTTATTTTCCCATGAAGTTTCTAGTGCAACTGCGTTTATTGTTTTGTCTTCTACATCAAAATAGTATTGTCTCCAATCTCCTGCATTGTACCTGTTTGCCATGTCAAAGGCACCACCAATGTAGCCGTTTCCATAAAGTACATCACCTGTTTGGGAACCTTCTATGACAGTTAGTGCATCTTTTCCTTGAATCTTCTTTTTAACTGCAAAAGAGATTGGTACATTAACTTCGTGTGAGTCGCCTTTAAATGAGATGAACCCTTGGTAAACTCCTGATTTTGCATCTAATGGAACTATGAGCGTTGCAACAATATCAATAAGACTTTGAGATGGAACCTGCACTTCGTTGTAGTTTACCCAAACATTGTCCCAGTTTTGCTTTTTGTAAAAACTTGCAGTTACAGTGTAATCCATGGAAGTAGAGTTTTTCTTTGTATCTCCAAGCCAGTATGAATATCGTGTTGGCACAGGATACACCCCTACAAGTGGAATATTTTTTATCTTTGAGTTTGGTTCTGAAACTCTTAGCTCTTGTACAGTGCCCCATGAGCCTCCACGGTTTATCATGGAAAGCTCTGTATGTGTCACATTGCCATCACTGTTTTTGTCATCCCAGTCATACAGGTAAAGTGACGAAATTTTCATGTCGTTTGCATAGATCTTTTCTGTGGCATTCATAAAATTAGAAAATGGAAAATTCACGTTTAAGATCATCAATGATGCATCATCTGGTATAGGTGCTGGTTTTTGGAAAAAGGATGGTAAATCCTTGTGTTCGGCTATATTTTCAAGAGGTAAATAGTTTGGTCTAAAGACGCCTGATTTATTTAGTAATGGATCCTGTAGGTGGACTTCCGTTGTACTATTGTATTGTGATCTTTTGACTAATTCAAGGATTTGTGGTGTTATTGTAATGTCAAGTGTTCTGTTTGTTGGATTCTCAATTGTAAACGTAGCAAATGTTCGTTCTCCTGGGTATAGTCTACCTCCAAACCATGCAGTTTGTGGAAAGGACTCATTGCGTAATTGGAATTTTTCAACCCCAAACGATGAAGAGTTTAGCGTGTTTAGAGGAAGATCTAAAATCTTCTTTATGTTGGAATATGATGCATTATTATATACAATGAAGGTGCCGTTTTTTCCTTTGACAAAGTTTACTGCCTTTTCTACATTTACTAGCCCTGTTCCCTGAGTGAAGGGATCACTTTCTAGGTCGGTTGCAGTAGACATTAAGATATTTTTAATTCTAAATGGATCATATGCCTCATCTTTTTGCTTTAGACTTTCCATAAGTATTGCAGCAGAGCCAGAAACAAGTGGTGCTGCCATGCTTGTTCCACCAAACAGTGTAAATGGATCTGTTGCATTTTTGTTCTTTTTTGTCACACTAGATGGAGTAAAGCTATATGCGCTAATACTCAGCAAATCAGGTTTTGGGTCACCGATTATTCCGGGTCCCTTGCTTGAGAAGTCTACGATCTCATTTGAGAAAGTAGTGCTGTTTCCAAATCTTGGTTGACCCTTAAATGGTCCATATCCTACGTATACATTGTTTGTTGTCCCCCCAACACTAAGTCCATATGATGCTACATTTGGAAGTCCTAAAGTTCCATATCCATGCCCCGCATTTCCTGCACTACTTACGATAAGCACGCCGGGATAATTTTCATCAATAGAGCCAGGCACTACAAGTGCATTTAGTACAAGTGAAAGAATGTCAAGACCTGGTACGGATTGTAAAGTTGGAAAGTTTGAAACCCCCCAACTATTTGATATTATGTCAACCTGAGGCTTCCCCCCAAAAATCCAATTGTTTTTTTCTTGACTAAATCCTGCTGCCCACAACCAAGCATATACTGCATCACCAAACCACAGTGCTTTGATTGGAAGAATTTTTGCATCAGGTGCTACACCTTTTAAGGTGTATTTTGTTAAGTTACCATAGATGTCATATTTTTCTTTTCCTTTTGATGCTATAGATGCAGCGCTGGATGTTCCATGTCCTACAAAATCGTACATGACACCAAAGTAATTTCCCTTGGGATCAAGAGGCGATAACAGCGTTCCATTGATGGCTTTGATTGTTTTATCAATAGTAGAGGCACTTCCTATAACACCATACACATCAAGTACCTGTGCGCCAAAAGTTCCTGCGCTATAATCAAATTTTCCATCTTTATTAGAATCGTACAAAAAGAATTCTTTTCCATTTCCCAAGGTAATTAGCACCTCGTCTGTAAAATCAAAATCATATTTTGGAAGCTCTTTATCCTTTAACTCAAAGCGCATAAAATCGATCCATGATGTAGACATGTCGGCTATGACAGTGTCGTACAGACCAGCAACTTTTGAATCAACTACAAGTACTGGTACAAGCTGTAGTCGCGCAAACGTTCCTTGTAAAACACTTTGATAAATCACACCAAGATGATATATTCCACTTTGTGAAACTATGTAGTCTTTGTTGTTTTTACCGATTTTCATGTCGTTTGATATTGTGCCATTAAGTACAGGAGTTCCGCCGCTAGGAAAGTTAGAATTAAAGACGAGGACGTAAGTATTGTTTCCTTTGTTGACCAGATCCAAAAACACACCTTTTGAATTTACATATACAGAAGATGTAATGTTTTCTGGAATTGGTTTGGTATAATTTGAGATAATGCCTTTTTTGTTTATGTTAGCAATGAAGGTAGCATTTGTCAAAACCAAACCCTGACCATCAGCGTCAATCATTATTGGGTGGTTATTTTGGTCACGCGCAAGTGAATCCTGAATATCAGGATTTGAAAAGTCGGTTCCTGTATCAACAATTCCAATTGTGATTCCTTTTCCTGTATACGCGTATTTACGAAAAACTTCGTCAGAGCCAATAATCTTTCCAATTCTGGATCCTTCCACAATAGCTTCGTTGGTAGTTGAACTGGGAAAAGAATCAAATTCTAATGGAAAATCCTCGATTATTGTATATCCTTTTGATTTTAGGCTTGATATATCATTTTGAGAAAAAACGCCAACCGAAAAAAAACCTTGTTCTGAGGTTATTCCATAGACAAGGTTTTTTGCAACTGATTGCACGTCAGATATTGAGCCGGTTCCAAAGACAACATGCCTTTTAACTTGATTTTCTTGTATTACAGGCGAAATTGTTAGGATCTCTGATTTCTCTCTTAAATTCAAAATTGGACTTGGCTGCGTTAGATCAACGTCATAAAACCCATATGATTGCTTAGCAAATGCAGACAAGATTAGTATGCAAATAAAAAATAATGCAATGTTAGTCATAACAAAAAAAGAGCACCTTTATTTATTATAGCTATCTTCGTCTGGCAAGAATTGTTATCTGCAAGGCAATGATCACTGCAATCAATGCTACAATTGGTAAAAACAGCGAATTGAATTGACCAGATGCTTCTTCTATATTAGATACTGAATCAGAAATTGACTCGACGCTCTGATCAATGTTCTTGTTTGCCTCAGTTAGTGACTTTTGGCTTTCTTCAAGTGTGGAACCAAACCCCGCAATTTCTTCTTTGAGCTTATTTAGCTCTTCGGATGTAGCATCCAATATAGAGTTGAGCTGTATGATCTGGTTTGATATTCCCTCTATATCCTGTTTGAGGACAACAGTTGCTGCAGATCCATGCGATATAGTTCCTTGAGTGAATGATATGATGTGAAAGACGTATGTTCCTTCTTGAAGAGGAGTATAATCAGTATAGTAAATTCCTTGATGAAGTGTTTTAAATGATGTAGAAAGACTTGCCACCTCTCCTGATGGCAGGTGAACATGTGATGTGCCAAGGAGCTCATCGGGCAAACCACCAACCAAGAGACCGTCACTTGTAGTTTGTACAAATACTCGAATAGGTTCGTTTATGACCGCCGTTTGTGGCGCAAACACTAATGTATTTACTATCCTTTCAATTGGAACTCCTACAAGCTCAGTTGACTGGGCAAACTTGACATCGATTTTTTGTGAAAAGCCCTTTTCCTGACTAGAGATTGCTTCTATTGTATATGTTCCATATGGAAGAGTTGTTGATGCGACGGGCCACTCTATCAGTATGTGATTAAATTCTCCTTTACTATCTGCAGTAATTTGATCAAATTTTGCAATCGTACCATCCGGTGCAAATAGTCGTAGAATTATTCCATCATTTGGAAGTGCTTTTCCATATACTAAAAGAGGCTGACCGTCTGAATACACCTTGTTGTCTGTAAATAGCTGCAGCTTTTCAGCATATACCACAGATAAATTGGCGGACAGTATTACAAAGAGTAAAAGGCCCACTACTGCTTTCAACTCATTCATGGTGTCTCTTGCCCATAGATATTGGTTCTGTTAACAAGTGAACACTTGTAGGTAAATGAATCATGTAAAGCAGTTTGAATCATTCATTAGTTGTCGAAAAAATCTGTGTCATAAACCGTAACTATACTTGATTGTATTGTTCTCCAGACATGGAATTTATGGCAGTAAGCGAATAGTTGTTTTGTTCTTTTTTTACTATGGTAAGGGACGCGTTTCTAATTACCAATTCGTACAAAGATTCTGGTTTTAGTTGCAAAATAGTTGAGATCATAGCTTTGATTGGATCCATATGCGTTACAAGCAAAATGTTCTGTCCTTCATGTTTTTTGGAACAATAATTAACCATATCTAGTACTCTTTTTTTTACATTCGAAAAGGTTTCTACCCCATTTTTTTGGATTAAGGAACTGTCCTGATAGAATTTTAAAAAAACATTTCCATACTTTGTAAACATTTCATCATACTGCATCCCAGAAAAGCTTCCCATTTCAATCTCGGTTAATCTATCATCTATTTTACAACCAAGGTCAAACTTGTTAGCTACTATTTCTGCTGTATGCAATGCACGTTCAATTGGACTAGAATAAATTGTAGAAATTTTAAGGGGTTGGAGAAAGGTAGCGATTTTCTCCGCTTGTTGCACACCAGTTTGTGTTAGTGGGATACCTTTTGTGCGACCAGCAAGAATTCTTTCTACGTTGTTTTCAGCTTGCGCATGGCGTAAAAAAATAATCAGTGACAATAGTGTTCAGATGTTAAATAAGAGATAATAATAACATTACCAGAGCTTGGTTTTGTGAAGATAGGAGTCATAGGCGGCACTGGAGGAATGGGAAAAGGCTTTGCGATCAGATGGTGTGTAAATCATGATATTTTAATTGGTTCACGTGATGCTGCAAAAGCAGTGCAGGCTGCTTTAGAATACTCAAAAAGTGCTGGTGAATTATATGGTTCAGTAAGAGGCAAGATAACCGGTAATGACAACCTTTCTGTTGCAAAAGAAAGTGATGTCTTAGTTTTATCAATACCCTATGAAAATATAGATACCACTTGCTCTCATCTTCTTCCCAACATAAAAGATGGTTGCATTGTTATTACTCCGATAGTTCCTATTACAAAAACTGATGCTGGATTTGAGTTCATTTCATTTATTGAGAAAAAACCATCTGCCTTTGAGCTTGTACAAAAGTACATGAAAGATAAGACGAAGCTTGTTGCTGCATTCCATACGATATCAGAGAAAAAGCTTGCAGATCCAAATCTTATCTTGGATTTTGACATCTTTGTTTGTGGTGATGAAAAAAACGCAGTAAATATTGTAAACAGCTTGATAAAAGAGATAAAGAATCTACGGCCCTTATTTCTTGGTCCTGGTACGCTTTCTTATCTTGCTGAAGTTGCAACCCCCATACTTTTGAATGCAATGATAAGAAATAGAATGAATAATCCTGGCATTAAGATAATTTAAAATGTATAGGCTCAACTAAATGTTATGAAAAACAGCTATAAACGTGGACGAAATTGGTTTACTGCAATGGGAATTTTGTTTATAGTAGTGGCTAGTATCATACTTATTAGAAATTTGTTTATTTACGGACCAGAATTTCTTGCAGATTATTTCATTTCTCCAGAGATTACCAATGAAAAGATATCTGCAGGCATGATTGGATTTGGGATTTTTTTGATATTTCTTGGGTTTAGGAAAAGATACGAATGAAAAAGGATGAATTTGTAAAATCACAAAAACTTTTACGGCTTGCTACTATAGACAAAAATGGTATACCATACATTGTTCCAGTCTGGTATCTATACAAAAACGGTAATTTCTATATAGGAACTAATACTTCGACCAAAAAAGCAAAAAATGTGAGAAAGAATCCAAAAGTGAGTTTTTGTGTTGATTTAGGAGTTCATTCTCCTATTTTTGGCGTCATGGGAATTGGCAGTGCTAGGCTGATTTTACAAAAAAACTGCGTCACTAGAATTGCTAAGAAGATTTTGTTAAGGTATTTCAAAAGCCTAAACAATAAATCTGCGCAGGAGCTTCTTTCTCAAACTGATTGCATCATAGAAATAATTCCAAAAAAAATTACAACTTGGAAATTCTAAGCCACAAACTCTTCTATTTTATCGAGTGCATTCTCTAGGATACTAATTTCAGGTAAAAAGACTAACCTAAAGTGACCACTCCCGTACTTGGTTCCAAATCCGGAGCCATGAACTGTAAGAATTCCCTTTGATTTTAAAAGCTCCATGACAAATTCTTTGTCAGATTGGTATTTGTTGTTCTCAATTTTTGGAAAAGCGTAGAAGGCTCCTTTTGGATTTGAGCATCTAAGACCTTGCATCCCGTTTATCCTTTTGATAACATAGTCCCGCCGTTTTTTCAGCTCTGAAACAAATTTCGGAATGTAACTTTGTGAACCTCTAAGTGATTCTATTGCGGCATGTTGGATTGGTAGATTAGATGCAATTCTTACTCTTGCAAGCTTTGGTATGTTTTCACGTAGAGTCTCAAGATGTCTTGAATTGTTAAATGCAAGATAACCAATCCTCCAACCAGACATTAGGTGCACCTTTGAGAAGCCGTTTACCAGTATTACTGGTGCATCGCCACAAACTTTACCGATGCCCACAAACTTTTCGTCAAAAACTATCTGGTCGTATATTTCGTCACAAATTATGTACAGATTATGTTCAACTGCAATTTCAACCAAGTCTGTTGGGGATTTTTCATTGAAGACTGCTCCTGTAGGATTGTTTGGGCTGATAAGACAGATTGCCACTGTTTTGGACGTGATCTTTGATTTTATATCTTCAAGGTCTGGCGTAGAGTTGTTAAGATCTACTGCAAACTCTATTGGAACGCCACCAAATAATCTGACATAGGATGCATATGGTGGATAGTATGGTCCTGGTATCAAAACCTCGTCACCTGTCTCTACTATTGAAGCCATCAACATCTCAAGTCCCTCTGAAACTCCGTTTGTTACAAGTATATCGTCTTCAGAGACCGAAAGACCCTTTGCCTTTTCTTTTTCAGCGATAGCTTGTCTTAGCTCTGGCAATCCCTCTGATGGGGCGTAATAGTTCTGTCCGTTTTTAATTGCCTTCATAAGAGCTTCTTTTACATTTTCAGGGGGCTGAAATCCGTACTGCACTGGGTCCCCGATATTAAGATAAATTATCTTCTGACCTTGCCTTTCTAGTTTTTTTGCAGAAAGTGCAATATCACGTATAGCATATTCCACACCCTCTACTCTTTTTGATATTTTCAATTATCTAGACAGATATTTAGCCCTGTTAAATTCTTACTTGATTGGACCCGTTGCATAGCTAGGATAGTGCGGGTGGCTTCGGACCACCAGGTCGAGGGTTCGAATCCCTCCGGGCCCTATAATTGAAATTGTAAGATGGTCCAAGCAGCTGCATAATATTAATCCTGAATATAATATATAGAATATTGTTTTAGAAAATTTAGATTCTGCTTTCTTGAGCACGTGCATACGCAATGGCTTTTTTCATTTCAAATGCGCGCTCAAATAGAATCTTTCGCATCTCTTTTGCCTCAGCAGCCGTCATACAACGTTTTTGTGAATCAAAGAACAGTTCTGCAAAACCACCCGTCACATAGCCCACAAAGATTCCAAAAGCTACTTCGGTATCATCCTTTGATAGTGGTTTTAGATCAGATGCCATATTTCGTATGTTCTGTGAACTTGTCATTAAATTATCTATCATTGAATGCAATGCATTCCTGAGCTCTACAGTTAGTGTCATTAGATTTTTGATGTTATATGCCAAACAAGAACTTTATCAGATCAGAACTTATGACAAAATTTAGATCTTTTTTGACTGGTGCAACAACTATTATACCATATAAGATGAGAGATAGCATGAATCCCGGCATAGGATTAATGAAGAGGAGGCTTTCAACTGAGAAAGAAGCAATTCCTTTAGCAATCTCTGGATTAGTGAAAAAATATGGTATTACTGTAGAGCAGGTTAAGACTCTTGAGACAAAATATGATGAGGATGAAGGAGACTGGTACGTAGCTTTAGGATTTAATGAGAAAAGGGCTATTGTAAAGATGGATTCAGTACAGGGAACAATAACAGAGATCAAAGAAATTTAATTTTTGTCTGAGAGAATTTATCTAATTTATTTTTTAAAATCTACGTTAGGTTCTTCTTGTGAATTTACTACTAATAGTCCTCCATCTCGTAGTTGTTGCACAAGCTGAATAACTTCTTTTTCTACCTGACCTCGTTGCAGACCCAACTTTTGTGCAAATACTTCTACAAGATCTGTTACCTTTCTCTGCCCATTGCATAACTTCCAAAAGTCAATGATTGCTTGATTTACCATAAAACCTTGCTCATGTTCATTCATCAGTACTAGAGAACCGTCTTCTTGTTTTACAACCTTGCCTACTCCTTGCGGCCTTGCAGTTTCATAGTTTATTGGCGTAATCATTTTTTGTTTACCATAATTAATCAGCTTCTTGCCTTCTTCTGACATTTTTTCTGGAGTCCATGGAGGCTCCCATACTATTTCTACATTCACATCACTTACTCCAGAAACTTTGTTGACGTATCTTTTTACGTCACTAACAAGTGTGTCGTGAAGAGGACAGCCACGCGTTGTCATGGTCATTTTAATATCCACTTTGTTGTCATCGGATACATTAATGCCATAAATCAGTCCCATGTCCACTATGTTGATTGGAATTTCAGGATCCATGCATTGTTTTAGAGAATCTAACACCCGTTGTGATGTTACCTTAGTCATAAATTGAGTTCATTCTGATGAAATAAATACCTTACAGCTTTGATTCGAACACCTTTTTGATTGATTCTAGAAAAGGGGGTTTGACAATTCCTGCTTCCGTTATAATTCCGGTTATAAGATCAGGAGGTGTCATATCAAAGGCAGGATTTATGACATCTATATCATCTGGAGCAGTTTTTTTATCTCCTATTCCTGTAACCTCACTTGCTTTTCGTTGTTCTATGATAACATCTTCAGGATTGCTTTTAAGATCAAAGGTAGAGAGTGGAGCTGCCACATAGAATGGTATTTTATGTTGTTTTGCTAAAAGTGCTATCTGATATGTTCCTATTTTGTTGTAGACATGACCTGTTCGCAAAATCCTATCAGCGCCTACTATTACTTTTGTTACTAAATTCTTTGACATGGCATAACCTACTGCCGTATCTGGAATAAGACTAACATCAATACCATCATGCTTTAACTCAAAGGTAGTAAGCCTTGAGCCTTGCATGACAGGTCTTGTTTCTGTTGCGATTACTTTGATCTGCTTACCGCTCTCCTTTGTTGCACGAATAACTCCCAATGCGGTTCCATAGCTTACAGTAGCCAGTGCACCAGCATTACAATGAGTCATTACAGTATCGTTATTTTCAAACAATTCCACACCATATTTCCCCATTTTCTTGTTTATTTGCACATCTTCTTCTGCCATCTTTTTTGCTGTTTGAATTACTGATTCTTTTATTGATGATACGTCATTACTTTCTTTTGCAACTTTCATTATCTTTTCAAGGCCCCATGACAGATTTACAGCAGTGGGTCTTGTTTCAAAAAGAATCTTTCTTGCTTTTTCTAGGTCATCTAAGAGTTTTTCTTTTGTTTTTGCTTTACTTTGTAATGCAGCTAAAGCGAGTCCAAACGCTCCTGACACACCTATAGCTGGAGCACCTCTTACTACAAGCGTTCTTATTGCGTTGGCTACATCCCTATAATCTTTATATTTTACAAATACAAGTTTGTTTGGTAATTTAGTTTGGTCTATCATAATAACGGTATTGTTTTTCCATTCTACCGTCTTAAGGATAGAATGGATCTTTGCTTGTTGTTTCAATTATGTTTACTCCATGAATGTCG
>JBQTIK010000096.1:0-4808 GCA_052388195.1 Nitrososphaerota archaeon
GTCTGTCGCTGCATGTATTGGTGATTTCATAGGAGTAAGCTCAGGATTTTTTGTAAATCCTGCTGAGATAGTTTTTTGACCTATGCCAGTAATCCAGATTGGAAAATCAGGATATTTTTTTGCTGCTTCTTCTGAAGCAAGCAATATTGCAGCAGAACCACTGCATGGTAAAGAACAGTCCAAAAGCCTAATTTCGTCTGTTAAATTTTTTGATCGCATTATTTCGTCAACAGAATACTCTTTTTCAAAATATGCATATGGGTTTGCAGTTGCGTTCTTATGATTTTTTGCAGAAACGATAGCAAGATCTTCTTTTGTGGTTCCATATTTTCTCATATGCGCTTTTGTAAACATAGATGACCAATAAATTGGGTGTTTGTATTGACCACGGCTTTGGTCCCATTCTAAAATTCTGCCAGGGCTATCAAATCTCTCTGCACCTGCTACTAATGCAATATCTCCTAAACCACTTGTAACATATGCAAACGCAGAAACAGCACTGTTAGCCCCAGAATTACATAAGCTTTCCACAGAATGTGAAATTTTTGGCGTAAGACCTGCTAGTTCTGATACAATACTTGATAAATATTTACTATTGCCACTTGTAGATGTAAGAACCACATCAACATCTTTTTGTGTTAAATTTCTAGTGTCCTCAAAGAGTGATTTTATAGCCGAAAGCATAAGGGATTCTAATGAAATATTATCTTTAGTGAATTTGGTAAGACCCACTCCCACTAAAGCTACTTTTCTCAGCTTTTATTCACCTGAAAGTGTAGATACAAGTAATTCAAAGGACTCTATAACGTTTCCAATTGGATTGAACTGTAATATGGGCAATGCAACTCCTGCCTTGACAAACCTTTCCAGCTTTTTTCTACAATCTTCGGGGGTACCACATATCACAAGAGACTCAAGCATAGAATCTGAAACTAATCTATAATTTGATGTCACCCCTGACTTTTTGAATTCGTCGTATATGTTTTCAGTTTCATTTTTGAAACCATTTTTTGCTAAGAATTCCCGATAAATCTTTCCTACCGAGATGTAAAATGACAAAGTTTTCTTTGCTCTATCGATCGCCTTTTCCTCATCTTCTGACATACATGTAATGAATTGGCTTGCTACATCAATTTTTTTCTTAGATTGCATTCTTTGTATTGTGTTTTGCAGTTCAGAAATTGGATGCAGGTAAAAGATTATTCCGTCTGCAATTTCCCATGTTAGATCAACCATTTTCTGATTTACTGCAGCTAGATATATCGGAATCTCCTTTCTTGGGGGCTTGATAAGAAGAGTAAAATTTTTCAGCTGAAAGAGTTTTCCATTGTAATTTACTTTTTGCCCCGATATTACTAATCTGATTATCTCTACGTACTCACGCATTCGCTGTATTGGCTTCTCAAGTTTAAATCCATGCCATTCTTGTACGATAGGCTCGCTGCTAGTGCCTAGTCCAAGAATAAATCTTCCGTTTGAAAGTGTATCAATGGTAGCAGCTGCCATTGCAATAAGAGTAGGGCTTCTAGAATAGATGTTAATTATTGACGACCCCATTTTGGGTTTTCTTGCCATCTGCGACACGGTAGAAAGCATTGAACACACTTCCATCCCCCATGTCTCAGGAATCCATATCGAATCCACATTGTAATTTGATAATATGCTTGAACATTCTATTATCTCATTTACAGAAAGTAACGAACCGAGGCTGTAGGCTAATCTCATCTAAATCACTTTTTAAATATAAAATCCTTGTATTGTATCAATCTCATATTCTTTATACACTCTTCAATGTCTTTATGAGAATCAATTGAATGCCAGAATGCATTTGGATATTTTACAGCTGTAAGATATCCACTTTTGGCAAAAATTGGAAATACGGTGTTCTCTATATTGCCTTTTTTTGGTAGGTATTGAATTATCTCTTTTGAGAGATGGTATATGCCAGCATTCATCCAGTAATTTGAAATATTTGGCTTTTCTTCGAATCTAATGATTTTATTTCCCATCAATCTAACTATTCCAAATGTTGTTCTCAATGGCACTAATGCAATAGAATTTGGTTTTATTTTTAATTGTCTTGGATCAAGATCTGTTATTGTATCTCCATTGATTACAAAGAAATTCTTATCATCAACAAAACGTCTCGCATTTTTTATTGCCCCCCCTGTGCCTAGTGGAATTTTTTCTATTGAATAATTTATTTTTACGCCAAGATTTTTTGTATCAAGATAGTTGATTAGCTGTTCATTTTTGTATCCTGCACAAATGACAAACTCTTTTACCCCGAATTTTTTAAAATATCTAATCTGCCACTCTATTATTGGAATGTTACCAAGTGGAAGAAGTGGTTTTGGCACATAATCCGTAAGAGGTCTTAGTCTTTTTCCAACTCCTCCTGTTAAAATTAGGGCTTGCACAGGTAAAGGCCAAGTTTTTTGCAATAAAAAGGTTCATCCAAAAAAGTGCAGTGAGGCAACCCCAAAATAGTATCCCACAAAAGATAATGATATACTCCACACACAAGAACCTACGAACGTGAAGATAAGAAATTTGTCTATTCTCATTTTCAAAACTCCTGCTGGAATTGATATCAATTCTCTAATGCCTGGTACCATCCGTCCAAATAAGACTGCCTTTACACCGTGTTTTGCAAACCAGTTGTCCACCTTGATTAGTTGTGATTCATTAATTCTAGCATATTTTAGATATCTAATAAGAGCGACTCTGCCAAGCTTAAGTGTTCTGAGGTAAAGTATAAAAGCACCAACAGTAGAACCTGCCGCACCTGTTGCCCCAAGACCAATTACATGAATAAATGACATACCATTTTGTGATACAATATATCCGGCTAAAGGAAATATGGCTTCACTTGGAATCGGTGGGAAAATAGTTTCTATCAGTGCTGCAGTAAAGATTCCTGCATAAAGATAATCAGACACCAGAGAAATAACCCATTGAACAAACGTCTCTATTGTCACTGCATTCACTTTGATTCAGTGATATAGTGATGCAATTCATTATAACATTCTACACAAAGATTCTTTGCATCAGTATGGTCACAACAATACGTTTTTTTTGTTTTCTGACCACATTTGTTACAAATTGGCATTTTAATTTACAGCTACTTTGGATGATTTTTTGATCTTTATTGTACCAAGTGCAATAATAAACGCCCCTACAGCTATAACTGTCCCAAATTCTGTCATCGCATTTCTTTCCACTCCATTGCCATTTGCCATAGAACCTTGAATTGCAAGAAAGGTTGCAGAGCCTATGACAATCAAAAGTCCACTTATAAGTATCATAACACCTAGTGTCTTGGATGGCTCCTTTCTTGAAATAAAGTAGCCAATTATTGGTAATGCAGCTCCTGGTATTCCTAATCCTACCCCCCTTGCTTTGGGATCAAAAGGTAAGAAACCCTCTCCAGTACCACCACCAACTGCCACATCAGCTCCATAAATTACAAGTAATGCTATTGAAATAGATGTTATTATGATTGCTGCCTTTAATGCCATAAAATAAACTCTTTTAGTGACATCTAATAAATCATATGACATCTATCGATCTTTGTGGTAATTGTTACCAAAAATTTAGTGTGTTTAAAACAATATCGCCATACATAATCTGCACTATAAATCCAGCAGTTATGTATAGAATGTATGGTATGCTTGGCGTAATCCATGTATCAGGTTTGTTACAGAATTCTGTTTTTTCAGCATGTTTTAATGAAAAATCAAGCTTTTTATGATTCCCTTCCATGATTTCCATTGGAAAACCATATTTTGGATTTCTAGCGCGATATCCCAAAAAGATTGCAAGTGTCTTTTTCGATCTAGTTTCGTCAAACCCTTCAAAAATATTCTTACGATTTAATAATGCAATAAGATTACGAACTGCGTTCGCAAGTATTGGGATAATCGCAAGTAGTGCTGCATTTGTTAAAGTTGTAAATGGTGTTGTCAGATTTTGTGCTAGGCTGATCTGCGGTGCAAGTGCCGCTAGAACTATTAATCCAAATGCATCTGCGCCACCAAATAGTCCTATTCTCCATAGGCCCAGTGCAAGAGGAGCGATGATCAGAGATATGCCTATACTTTTTAGAGCATCAGTTGGATCTGGCTCAAAGAAAATTAAAACAACAGCTATTGCACCAAAACCAATCCACAAAATGTCATTAATTTCTCTCTTCCAAACATCTATTGCCGATGCTATTGAGAGCATTCCTACGGCTAACAAAATCCTAATAGTGTATACATCAAGCGAAAGATCAAACATATGCAATCATACACTGGGTCGGCTCAAAAGGTCTCCGAAAAGAACTTTGAGATATGCAGCACTGATGAGACACAACATGCCATTTGAGACGAGTGTTAAAATCCGATGTATCTAGGAATAAATTCTCATATAAGCGATCTTCTCAATTGAGACATAGCCAATAAATACAGGCATAATAGAGGTAAATAAGATGAAAAATTTACAGAATACACACAAATACGATATAAAAGATAAAACGGATGGATCAGATAAGCGATCAGTCCGATCAAAAGGAGTAGACTTTAGCATAATATATTCTAGTAAAAGATCAGGAGATTCCGAAATGAGCAGAACGCAAGGTGAACAGGCACAAGAATCCTCTATATTTGATTCCTCACCGGATTCAAAGATGTATGATTATAGACTATCGTTTGATCAAGTAAAGGAAGCGCTTTACAAGTATGGTCTAACTGCAAATCAGGCTAAAGTTTACATATTTTTGGGCAAGTATGGGTCAAAAACAGCACCCGAAGTATGCAAAGCATTAA
>JBQTIK010000097.1:0-10215 GCA_052388195.1 Nitrososphaerota archaeon
AATGCTGTCTGTGCTATGGATTATCCAAAAGACAGGATGTGCATCCAAGTATTAGATGACTCTGATGACGACACGTGTGAAATTTTGGAAAATCTCGTGTCTGATTACCAAAAGAAAGGCTTTGATATCTCACACATACGACGGGAAAAAAGAAAAGGATACAAAGCAGGAGCTTTGCGTCACGCAATGAAGCTTGCCAAAGGAAGCTTTGTGGCAATATTTGATGCCGATTTTATCCCACCTTCTTGGTTTTTGAAAAAGGCAATACCATATTTTGCCAAACCTGAAATTGGGTTTGTCCAGTGCAGATGGGGTCATGTAAACGAAAAATATTCCGCTCTCACGCAGGCACAAGCACTAAGTCTAGACTTCCATTTTCTTATAGAGCAAAAGGCAAAGAGCAATTCGCATCTCTACATGAATTTCAACGGTACCGCAGGAATGTGGCGAAGAGAGTGCATTGAAGATGCAGGTGGATGGCACACTGCAACCCTTGTTGAAGATTTAGATCTAAGCTATCGGGCACAGATGAAGGGTTGGAAATGTATCTTTTTATCTGACATTGTTGTTGATGCGGAGCTTCCTGTACAGATGAATGCTGCAAAAAGACAACAATTTCGATGGGCCAAGGGATCCATACAATGTGCGGTTAAACTACTTGGAGATATTATAATAAAAAAAATTCCATTTGACACAAAAATTCAAGCGTTTGTCCAGCTAACACGACACATAGTTCATCCTCTAATGCTAATTCAATTTCTTATACTGCCATTACTTTTGGCAGCAAAAGTCAACCTTTACGTTGTCAGTTTGTTACCTTTGCTTACACTAGTAGCATACCTTGCCATTGGACCAATTGCATACATAATGATAATACGTAACTTGTGGATAAGCAGTTGGAAATCAAAAGCTTTGGCGTATCTTTATCTTGTATTTTATTCAGCCGGCATGTCAGTAAACAACACTGTAGCAGTATTTGATGCCCTTCTTGGGAAGAAAAACGAATTTCTACGCACGCCAAAATATGGAATTGTCAAAAACACAGATGACTGGAGGGACAAGGCATACAATTTGCCATTTACAAAAACTACACTGCTTGAGATATTCTTTGGCGTTTATGGGGTTATTGGAATATTTGTTGCCATTTTTTCAGGCAATCCAGTGTTTGTGCCTATAATTGTAATTCAAACATTAGGATTTTTCTATATTTCATATCTTAGCATATCGCATACAACATTTAAAAAGAACAAATCACAGTCGTTACACAACATATCAAAGGTAGAGAAAATGGCAAACTCATACTATAAACTTGCAATGGTTGGAATAGTTGGCTTTATTGGATTTGGTGCTTTCATGGCGTACTATGGATATTACGAGGATGTCTATCCACTAGACCAGTCACGAGGTCTTTTGGACAGAATTCAAACAACATCGGATCCACAGAGCATAATTACTGATCTGAAAACCATAAAAATTCTGTTACCAAATGAGGGTAATCCTGTATGGATATTTCCAACCTATACAACTGATTTTGAGCGTATTCAAAAGGACCTTGACACAATGATATTAAATGTAGAAAAGATTGCTACTGTTCCACAAGACAGTTCTTCTTTTCACACCGGAATGTCTAATGTGCATGAAGAGGCTTTTCAACTTAGGCTGCACCTACTGGATGCAACGCCATACATGTACGTTAGCTTTGCAAATGTTCTTTTCAGCTCTCTATGGGTTGGTGTAATAATGGGAATTTTTGCTATACTAAAACGAAAGAAGGAACGTCTAAAATCCTTTGAAATGGTTGATGATGTCTAAGGTATATTAAGTTCCTGCCTTACTTCATCTACTGCACGAATTCCAAAAAGATCTCGAACTTGTTCTATTCTAAGGGATTCTTTTACCAAGTCACGACCAAGCTGTGTTATCAAGAGCCTAAAAACATCAGTAAACCTGATCTCCCACCTGTCAGCACAATCTAAAATCTTGCTTATGCTCCACTGCTTTACTTCTTGTGGAAGTGGCATCTTCTTTTCAGATTCAAGTGAAAGTCTGTCAAATAGGTTTACCATGTCTACTGTCTGAGAAATCATCTTGTCAAGGTCATCAAGGGTTCCATACTTTGATTCTGCACGCATACGCACGTTTGATTGAAACTCGGAGAGGCGTAACAGGCCTATCACTTCCCTTGAGGTGTTCTGGGCAGTCTTGTGAGTTATGTCTCGTATTTCTTGTAGTTCTTGGTGAATTTCATGTGTCTTTTTGTGGAATTCTGAAACAGAAGCAGAGTTTCGGTTTAACATTTCTGTCAAATCAGACATTTTTTCATCTATTTGTTTTGTCCGCCCCAAAACATTTTCCCTAAAATTGGCAAATTCTGTTCCAAGTGCTGTAAGTGAATCAGTCTTTCTGACAAGAGAGCCTAACTCTATTCCCACATCCCTTATGTCTGTGCTCATGTTTGCTAGAGACTCGGTTTTTGATGCAACTGCTCCTACATCCTGTTTTAGATTTGATAGACTATCTTCTAGGCGTGACATTTTTTCGGCTTTTACAGAAACCTCTTCAATCTTCTTTTTTACCTCATCAAAACCAGCGCCAAAATCAGATAATGATTCTGTCTTTGAGGCTACCTTTTTAATTTCATCTCGAATTTTTTCGGTTTTATCGGAAACATGCATTATCATCTTAGTATTGTTTCTAATCGAATCCAAACTATCTGCAACACTTTGCATTAATTTGTTCACATCGGGCAGAGATTCTTGATTTTCATGAATCTTACTTACTTGTTCTTGAAGACGCTGTGTCTGTTCGTTAACCTTTGTGATCAAGTTTCCATGTGTTTTCACTTGACTTAGTCCTGAAAAGAGCTTTTGCGTGTCCTCTTCTAGAATATTTATCTGTCTTGCATTCCGTTGGATCTGCTCCAGAGCTGTTCCAACTGCATCTATCATGCTTTTTAATGAAATCAGGATCTTTTGATTTTCTGCAAAAATCTTTGACATAGATCTCACTTCATTCGCTAGAAGCGTTGTTGTATCAGATATTGAATTCATTTTTTTCATGACATCTGAGCTTGAATCTCTTTTTGTTGGTCTGTTAGTTGAACCGCTAGTGCGGTGAGAATGTTTTACCACTTTACAATAGAGCAAAGCTAGCCGATAAAAAAGTTCGTTTTTGAGTAAAGATTTTGCACAAAAAAGAGCCAGAACTAGTTGTTGACTAGTTCTGGATCGTGAAGAACCTCATGGAAAGTTTTTTGGACCAAGCCATTTGTAGTCTCAATAAACTGCTTGGAGCAATATTCGCAAGTTAGCATATGATACGGTACTATACGGTACTATTAATAATCAGGTAATTGTGAAATGACCGCCAGAATTCTTTTTGGTCAGATACCCCAGAGTTTTTCTCATCACTAAATCAGAAAACTCGATCATCATCCCGACATGACAACAGTTTTACGCTATTTATGCCTAAAGTTGTTCTCAAGGCAAGAAATTTTCACTAAATTGTTGCTCTGGTCTACATGGGGTCTTAAATAAAATTCTACGAGATGAGGCAGGTATGATAGAAAAGATCCTTCATAGGATAACCTCTGCAGGACCAGACGGAATAAAAAAGGCAGAACTAAAAAGGAAATTTGGAGCCAGATGTGATGCTATTTTACAAAACCTATTAGATAAAGGAGATATTTTTGTTGAGAAAAAGGGCAATGCGTATTTTGTGTGGACCAAAGACAACTACGTCTTGCATTTGTCTAAAAATGATCCTAAGGTCAAACTGGTCTTAAACATGGTTAACGGAATAAAACATATAGACAAAACAAATGAACATACCAATAATCTAGGTCAACCAATTACAAATACGTCATTACAAAACTTTGCTGCACCAAATCCTACATTTAAGATTGAATTTGACAAATGTCTTAGCGAATCGCCTACTTCTATAGGGTGGACACCTTTTTCTCAAGTACGAAAAAAGATCTGCGAATCTCAAAAGCTCTCACCAGAAAGATTCTATGTGTTAGCAGCAGATCTTGTGGAAAGACATAGAGAAAATTATGAGCTATCGTCGGGGGGAGAGGAGGGAATAGTAACGCGCGGATTGATTCATGGTTTTGTGAGGAATGTATAATGTACGCATATGAATTAGATAACAACCCATATCCAAGCAGCCCAACACCAACAGAAAAGGATGCTAGAGTACTTGGAGGAAAAAGGCATAAGGAAGCCAAGTCTGCCATACTGGAATGCATAAAGGAATTATCGCAAAAAGTTACAGGACGAGACTCCAACGGAGGAGACTTTAGAGTAATCACACTTATACAAGATGTTGGTTCAGGCAAAACTCACTTAGCATTACACGTGCGAAATATACAAAGCAGATACAACACTGTTTGCACCTTTCTTGATCTGTCCACCATATCACCAAAAACTATGACAAGCCTCTACAACGCCCTAATCAAAGGATTTGAGAATGACTTTTTTATACATCTTAGAACTAGTCTTCTAGAATATATAGGAGACAGAGCCGAACAAGGAGATAACTCTGCCAAAAAAGCTTTGAATTACACGCTCACAAATAAACTCACTGGAGTCACCATCAAAGAAAAGACATATGATATAATTTCAGGCAAAGCGTCGATATCTGTCGAAAACTTAAACAAATTTCTTGTGCAGTGGTTTAATCATCATGAATCCACAATAATCAGAAACGTTATAACAAATTCATTTGACTCTGTAGAAAACTTGGAGGAATTGCTTGGCAGAATGGCAGCAATATCAAGGCTAACCAATAGGTTTCTTGGTAAAATTGTGTTCTATGAAATAGACGAGTTTGATGGAAACAATGACTCGATACAGTTTGTAAAGGCTATAATCAACGCACATCTTCCAGCATCTGTACTTTTACTTATATCAACACCTGCTAGCTATGCAGAGATTCAAAGAATAAACCCATCAGTTTTTGATAGACTAGAAAAGGCAAACTACAAGATTGATCTTGCAGGTTCAAATTCTGTAGAAGAGCTTACAGAAATTGTTCTGGAATATATCAAATATAACGACAAAAAAGAAAGGTTCAAGCAAAAAGAACAAGAAGAACTTACTGAAAAGATACGAGTTCTTTATGACGAGTTTCCCGACTTTAGGAGTGTACGCTCAATTATCAATATCTTATACCATGCCATGGAAAAATCAGCAGAGCTTGATTTGGAAAAAATTGACGAAACTGCAATCGATGAAACAATAAGACATACATATCCTGGTCTTAAGGTACGGGGCAGTATAATGGACATACCAATATCTGACTTTATCAAAATAAAACGAAACTGTAATGCAGAGGATACTGGCGCCCAACTCAAAAAGGCAGTTGCTAACTTGGTTAATTTTGCCCATGAGATGGGAAATATTGGAAAACTCGAAAAGCAAAACCAGCCACTTGATATAATCTATCAAGATCCATACGGCGCAAAAGTAGGCATAGCAGTTGTAATAAATCAAAACCACGCAAAGAACTTTGAAGAAATATCAAATGTATCCAAATCTTCAGCCCTTGTAGACAAGCTTGTAATTCTCACAAATGCAAATGTTCCAAGCTCTGGCTCTGCCACGGTAGTTAATGTGGACAAATCAAAGATGGTTGATTTAATTTACTTTAACAACAAATACACTGATCATAAAATAGCAAGCTCAGACAGCGAAAAGGCTCAGATACTTGCCAAGACAGTCAACATTATTTAGATCCCACTCTTAGTGTAGTCTTTATTATTTCTGAAGTAGAAGATGCAGATGATGTATCAGTGAATCTGAATTCTACGGTTGATCCGATTTTAATTGTTTTTCCATTTATCTCACGTGGCATCTCTAATTTTACAACAATGAGATTGGTATTAGGGCCAGTCTCTCTCAGACCAGCTGTTGAAGTATCAAAAGCAGGATTTGCAAGTGTTGTTCTTATACCCTTGGCACGAAACTTAACCAAGCTCAAGGGAATAGTATCGGGCTCATCAGAGTCAAGATTCCAGTCAGGTTCATAAAGTCGCAGCAGGAATTTTTCTCCGATTAGTACATTTTTTGATGTAGAAATCTTAGAAAGAGTTTTTGAAATAACAATAGATTTTGTAACGGTGGCTGGTTCGCCTGACATATCTGTTTGATCATTATACTTTACCAACAAAATGTCTCCTCTTTGAAGAGGTTTACCATTAAGAGTTGATGGAAGACTTAATTCAATAAAAAACACCCCAGAGTTTACTGAAATCTCTTTCATAGTTTTTGGGCCTTCTATTGGAATCCCATTTATAGTAAACTCCAACAAGCCTGCGGTGGATATAACATCTATACCATTATGACTTGTATTGAGGTCATTATCGTTTAGGTAAAGATTCACAACGCTCCCAGGAGATGCTGTAGCAGTATAGCTTTTCAAGTAAAGATTAGAAAAAGTACCGGGATATGTCATTGCGTAACTTGCAGGAAATGAAATTATTAAAAGTGCAAAAAGTAGACCCTTCATGATTCTATATGTTGTATTTATGGTAATTTAATTTTGTAGCACACTTTTTAAACGAAAAGGCTACTCCGATAATATGGAAGATCTTTTTCTTCAAATTATGCCCTTTAATCTACCAGAAACTGATTTCATAGGTGATCTTGCCATCATCATGATTTTGGCAGCTATAGTTACGCTAGCCTTTTTTAAAATACGACAGCCGCTTATAATCGGATATTTGTTTGCAGGGATGCTGCTAGGACCACTTTCTCCACTTTGGGCGTCCTTTTTGACCGAAGAAATTGGTCAGTCAACAAGCAAAGGATTTGGCATACTTTCAGATTTACAGGTTCTAAATGTTTTTGCAGAAATTGGAGTAATTTTACTTTTATTTGTAATTGGAATAGAATTTCCCATCGCTAAAATAAAATCAATAGGAAAAATTGCGGTTGGTATAGCTTCACTTGAACTCTTTCTTGCACTGGGTGTTATATTTTTCATAGCAACCTCAATTGGATTTAGCTTTATGGATTCTCTCTTTTTTGCAGCTGCTTTATCGATTAGCAGTACAGCTATAATAATTAAAATTCTTGAAGACATGGGAAAGATCAAAAAAGAATCAACAGTACTTATTCTTGGAATATTAATTGTCGAAGATATTATTGCTGTAATTCTCATAGCTTCTCTGCAATCAGTTGCACTTGTGGGCACCGTATCATATGAAAATGTAGTAACAGTAAGCGCAATTGCAGCTACATTAATAGTTGGAACTCTCACAATTGGTGCTAGAACCATTCCAAGACTGGTAGATCGGGTGGCTAGTACTGAACACCGAGAAATTCTGCTACTTTCTGTGTTGGGTCTGTGCTTTGGATACGCGCTTCTTTCAAATCTAGTGGGACTGTCTGTAGGAATCGGTGCATTTTTGGCAGGTGTTCTTGTAGCAGAATCAAAGTCCTCTGAAGTTTCAAAGATTCTAACAAGTCCAATAAAAGACATGTTTGTTGCAATCTTCTTTGTTTCAGTAGGTGCCCTTATGGACATAAGCCAGATACAAAATTACATCTTCATTGCCTTGGCGTTCATAGCTATATCAATAATAGTGAAATTTGGCGGTACTATGCTTGGTGGATTTATTTTCCGCCAAGGAAGAAAAAAAATGCTTCGTTCTTCACTCACACTTTCACCGAGAGGAGAATTTTCAATTGTTATAGTGAAAGTGGGAGTCGATATGGGCGTTGTAAGCTCATTTTTGTTCCCATTGATAGGAATTATTTCAATAATAACCGCATTTATAACACCATTTATGATAAAGGCTGGAGATCAGATACTTCTCAAAAAAGAGCCTGAACCATGATAAATGATGAACTAGAAAGACTTCTTGCAAGTACACACAAAGAAATAACCATGTTTGACTACAATGGAACAAAAGTACCATGTATAATTTTTGAGGAAAAACTGTTTGATGAGGTGATGAGAACAATAGCTGGCAAGCCTATTTCTATAGAGACAAACCTGAATATACTTCAGGATGGACAGGGGCATGTCTTTGTTGAAATTTCATTGAATTTTTCACATGGCGGAATAAGCGAAAAAGTATTAATTTATGCTAATGAATCGTTTGAGTTCTTTGAAGCCCTTGCAAGGACTTCAATGCTTGCACTTTCATCTCCCCATTCTGAGTATGGCAAGTCTAATGTCTTTATGATCCAGCTTCCAAAGCCAGAGAGAGCAGTAAATGCACTAGAAATTATCAAAAATGGCATGAAAAGATAAGTGTATGCGGTTGCCGGGATTTGAACCCGGGTCGCGGAATTGGCAATCCCGCATATTAACCAAGCTGTACTACAACCGCTTAAACGATTTAGAAAATTCTAGTCTATTAAAGCGTACTGGTTGGCAACACTATTTTTAATATCGATTTAGCTAGATAAAACATGGATCCAAAACTAGTAGAAAAAATTAACCAGAAGATCAAAGAGGTTGCTGAAAACTCTGATGAAATTTGTAAAATAATAAATTCACTTGAAAAATTGCGGACTCACTCCGATTCATTTGGTTATGGTATAGCCGTGGGCAGACTTTACAATTCGTTTTACTATCAATGTAGACGAATTCTCAAACGCAATCCTACAAAGGAAGAATTTTTAGAATTTCTTACTATTATAAACAAAAGACAAAAAGAAATTCTTGACGCACTAAAATTAAGTTAGCGCAGCCTTTAGAGGTAATACTTTAATTGTTGGTGTAACGGGCAATTTCACACATGCTCCATGTAGAGCTTTTTTCGCAACTTCAAGATGCTCCTTTTTAACATAGACTTCCATAATGCACTGGCCAGCATTGACGCGTGCAGCTAAGCTTACGGCTTTTCCAAAAGCCCCGCGCATGCCTTCTTGGAGTCTGTCTGCACCAGCAGTTGCAATCATCTTGTTTTCTCTAAGTAAAACATGTGGATAGATTCGAAGAATGGAAAAGTAACCAGTTTCTCCTGCTACTTTTTCAACTGCTTTGTTTGCTGCAAGTCTTGCTGATTCTATTGCCATATGTCTTATCTGCACTTTCTCATTTGAGCAAAGCTGGACACAATAATCATAATCAGCTCTTTGGCCACCAGCAAATTTTGCTATTTTTATCTGAGGTTTACCCTTGATGTACTGTTTTCTTGTATACGGTTGACCATTGCCAGTTCGATAGTTTGCGCCGTGCATAACAACACTTTTGAATGCTTATCAAACCCATATTTTAACCGTGAGATTTTTATGAAATATTTTGTTTATTGTAACCTTAACAATCTGTTGGGACGTAGTCTTATATTGTCATTAATGTCTATCTTGTAACCGTCATGTCTGATATTGAGTTCAAAGTTGAGGGAGTATTAGTGAAAGATCATACTCTGATCTCAGACAAAAACATGCAGAATAGTCTGGAGCAAAAAGGCTTTGGCGAAACCACTAAGAAAAAATTTTTCTTAAAACCATTTGAATCACTATATCTTTTGTACACGGATAAGCTTAAACTAACAAAAGGAAAGCAACAAGTGAACTTTGATTTTATGATGCAAGAGTGCATAAAGTTTGATAGTGACGCACTTACAAAATTTCTAATTTATCGTGATTTACGAACAAGGGGATATGTAGCAAAGGACGGCTTTGGTTTTGGTTCAGACTTTAGGGTGTATGAGAGGGGTCAGTTTGGTGAAAAGGCAGCCAAGTATGTGGTGTTTGGACTAAGTGAGGGAAGACGAGAAAAGATGGGTTTACTACAAAAGCAGATAGAACAAATCACAACTATGGGAAAGGAACCAGTTCTTGCCGTGATAGAGAGGCGCGGTGAGGTAATTTACTACAAAATTTCAAGAATAAAGTTTCTTGAAAACAAGGATCAACCAGCGTTCTCTACAGTGGAATTCTAACTTTATCTTAAAATATTATAGAATATCCTTCATACATGTGGCATTCAAGGAAATATACTGCCATAATTGCAAAAAGAGTTTAGGTAGATATAATGAGAAATATTTTCCAGACATAAAGATAGCTGAAATAATAAAAGCAAACTACTCATCGCATATTCATGAAGGTCATCAGATAATCATAAGAAAAATTACTCTGGAAAACGGCTGATTTTAAACAAAGACATCATTCAATTTATTTACAATAGATTACTAGTCAGATTTTGATGCGTTGAAAATAAAAAAACGAACCCACACTGGAATTGGAATTTGGTGAA
>JBQTIK010000098.1:0-6500 GCA_052388195.1 Nitrososphaerota archaeon
ATACTGTTTGTGAAGAAGCAAGATGTCCAAACATAGCAGAGTGTTGGGGATCTGGCACAGCAACCATTATGATAATGGGAGATATATGTACACGAGGATGTAGATTTTGTGCTATCACTAGCGGTAAACCTGTATTTCTTGACGCTGAGGAACCTATGAGAGTGGCTGAGGCAATCAAGGAATGGGGATTAAGATATGTGGTAATTACTTCAGTTTGTAGAGATGATCTAGATGACGGCGGAGCAGAACATATGGCAAAAACAATAGAAGCTGTTAAGATACTGTGTCCTCAAACAATAGTAGAACCATTAATTCCTGACTTCAGAGGAATTGAGGATTCTATAAAAAAGATAGTTAATTCTCAACCAGAAGTTATAAGTCACAACATAGAGACTGTAGCTAGACTAACGCCAAAAGTTAGGGATGCAAGAGCATCCTATGAACAAACACTCCAAGTTCTAAAAAAGATAAAAGACACGGATTCAAGTATATACACAAAATCTTCAATAATGCTTGGCCTTGGAGAAACTGAGGAAGAAGTTATTCAGACAATAAAGGATCTAAGATCTGTTGGGGTTGATATATTAACAATGGGTCAGTATCTTCAACCCACACTAAAGCATTTGCCAGTCACAGAATACGTCACACCACAAAAATTCAACACCTATAAGGAAAATGCAAAACTAATGGGATTCATTTATGTGGCTGCTGGTCCACTTGTTAGAAGTTCTTACAGAGCTGGAGAATTCTTTCTTGAAAATGTAATTAGACGTAACAGAACCTAAAAAAGTAAATTTGATTAAGAGGGAGTATAGTTCTTTGCCTTCGCAGCAAGTGCTCTTGCTTGTGAATGTGCTCTTTGTAGTACTTGCTCCTTTGTTTCATATGTAAGATAGCCAGCCTCTATTGCCACCGATTTTGCTCCTTGTGACGCCTTTGAAAGCAATAGTACGATGTTTTCTTTTGTGATATAGCCTATCTCTATAGAAAGTGATAATGCTTCTTGATGTGCTTGTGCAAAGGCATTTCGATATTTTTCTACATCTATCACCATCTCATCTTTTGCATAGAGAATGCCATCTGCTATTGATGTGTCTAACGAGATACCGGCCTCTACTGGCTTGACATCAAGCTTACTCAATAATGTAGCAAGCTTTGCTGAAATGATATCACCCTTTTTAGCTACAGTGGAATCTTTTATTATCCATATTGTTCCCTGATCAATTTTTGTAGCAATTCCAACTTCCTTAAAATCAGTAAGTATTGGACCTGGTGTAATGCCTGTGTTTCCTGCCTTTATTGACACATCAATACTGGCTATATCTCCACCACGCGCAGGCAACATTATCTTGTTTTTGCCAAGTAGAATGTTTAGCTTAAAGGGACTCATATTTGTAAACATCAAAACACACTGGCCAACTAGTTTATCTAACATCTTTTCAATTGAAGGAATTTTTAGTCCTGCAAGTGCCTTTTGTGCTACCTTGTCCTTTATACTGAGAATCTCTACTTCACCTTTGAACTTTTTCCTTAAAGGTAGCAGTTGTGATGATCTCACTTTTTCCATGCGTACAAGCGCAATAACATTGTACTTTTTTGGGAGTTCCTGAAGTTGTTGATACATCTGGGTTTTCTTCTGTGGATAATTGGTTCTGTTTTGGTGCATCTTACTTCTTTTCTACCTGTGATTGCCTGATGAGCTTTCCCATTGTTGTCTTTACCATAATTTTTTTAATGTTCTTATCTCCGCTTGGGAGCTTCTTTTCTACCATGCTTATTACGGCACTAGCATTTGCTGCCAAATCATCATTTGCCATAGTTTCGTCGCCAATCTTACAGGCAAGTGAAAGTGAGTTTCTTAGTCTTACCCGTATAGAAGATCGAAATCTTTCCAAAATAGAGTCAATAGGAGCATTGAAAGCAACAGGAGTTGGCATCTTGCCTCTTGGGCCCATGAACTGACCAAGAGTCTTACCAACTGTTGCCATGAGTTGTGTATCTGATAAGAAAAAGTCGTAACCGTTTATCAGCTTACGAGATTCACGTTTGTTTGCACCAACTTGATTTAGCTCAGCTCCCTCAACCACTCTATCAGCCTTTGCACTCTTTGCTTTCAAGCCTAGGTCACCTGACGCAACCACACATACAGATGCTGGTTGGGCCATCTTCTTTGGAAGCTGGACAGTTTCATTTATTGCAAAACCTTTCTTAACATCAATATCCTTGAAAACCATTATCAACTCTACAGCTTGCTTAAACTTACGTTCTTTCTGACCTGTCTTGGCTTCCTTTATCATCTGCACTAACTGAGCTTCGTTAATCATTACGCAAACTTTTCTTGGTTGCCTATTTAAAATCGTTTACAGGTTAAAACCCAAAAAATGATCAGGTTAATCTAAAAATTTCATGTTATTGAGTTTATGTTGTAAGAACAAAATTTTCTGGAATGAAAACTTACATTTATTAAATCGTAACAAAAACTAGCTCGCACAGCCTTGCACAAATTTGATGAACTAGACATGAAGATTCTAACTGAGCTCACAAAGGACGGTAGTATCTCAGTTCCCAACCTATCGAAAAAACTTGGAATCAATACTTCTGTTTTGTACAGTAGAATAAAGCGATTGATCAAAAAAAAACTGATAACAAAATTTACTATTGTGGTAGATGAATCATTAATAGGCATAGGTATCAGAGCCACAGTAGGAATAAATCGTGATCCAAAACTCAAAGATCAGATTCACAAGGCCCTTTTGAAGACTCCAGAGGTAGTAATGATATCTGAGGTAACAGGCAGGTTTGATATTATAATCACAGTACGTGCCAAGAACTTGGAGGAACTACATACCGTGGTAATAGAAAAGATTGGTAAGATTGAAGGAATTCAAAACACAGAAACTTTTGTGGAATTACAACGAACCGATAAAGATCCTGTCTACATCACAACAGAATAATCTACTTGAATGTTTCGTCCCATTTTCCAGCATTAATTTCTGCTGTAACCTCTTTTGGGTTTTTTCCCTCTATTTTGATCCCCAGTGGCAAGCAAGTTCCAACAATCTCTTTTGTAGCTGCTTTGAGATCTTGTGCATAGGAAGAATCAATTTTCAACTTTGCAACCTTAATTATGGAATCCATCCTCACGTCACCAACCCATGTGGTGCCTGAAGTTCCCGAACCTTTCTGTAAGCCAGCTTCCTTTAAAATAAGAGCTGCGGCGGATGGAATACCAACATCAACTGTCCACTGCTTTGTTCCTTTATCAACTGTAACTGTAACAGGAACTTTCATTCCCTCAAAGTCTTTTGTCTTATCATTTATTGCATTTACAATTTGCAAAATATTAACGCCAAGTGGACCAAGCGTTGGACCAAGTGGTGGTCCAGCATTTGCTTGTCCTCCTGTCACAAGTGCAGAAACAGTTTGAATATCCGTCATAATTTTTTTCCCTAGAGCTATAAATTTAATCCTTGCTACGATGTTGAAAGCTTTAGGTAGTTTGCATCAACGGTTACTGGTAGTTGGTACGGCGCATCAAGCAAAATTACTGTTGCTTCTTCTTTATCATGATCGACTCTAGTAATTGTTGCTTTCATGCCCTTAAATGGTCCTCCTATGATCTCAACAACCTTATCCACAGCAAGTTCAGATACTGTTGATTTTTTGATTAGGTATCCTTCTATGTCTTTGAATTGTAATTCACCTCTAAGCTGTCCACGTATATGCCTTATTCCTTGCATGGCGTCAAAGGCGGCATTTGCATCTATTGCCTCTACTACGACGTATCCCTTGAGATTATCCAAGAGCAAAACAGACTGAATATTGATTTTTTTTAGTTTTATTCTGTTTTCCAATAATCCCATTACTACCTTTTCCTGCCCACCTGTTGTCCTTACTGCAAAGAAGTGAGACTTTTCCTGAGACAATGTCATCTTGTTCCGAAAGTAATTACTGTAAACACAAACTGGATTATGAATCCTATTGTGCCAACTGTAGCAACTCCAAGAAGGACTAATCTGAGATGTTGCATATAGTCATCCTTATCTGATTTTTTGGCAAGTTTTATTGTGTTTGCCATATCCCTTAACATCTGTCTTGGATTACCCATTGGAGGACGTTAATAAAGTGTACTTATATCTCTTATCCTGTGCAGTTACTTGTTGCATACAAATCAGATCCTGCCGGCTCTAACATGGCACATTTCATATCTCAAAACATGGAGTATGATGGTGATCTTTATCGTGGAAAAAATTTCGATCTCCTTGTAATTCCAACACCTACAATATCTGCAGATTGGCTTGAAGAAAAATACATCTATGATGGATTCGTGTTTTTGTCAAAACATGCCTCTGAAACTGGTACACTAGCACTTACATGTCATAGTACAGGGAATTTTTCAGACGCACTTTTTGGTGGATTTGCAAAACAGGTGGCAATTCCGCACCCCCACTTGCAAAAATTGTACATCCAATCCCTCTGGAAAAAAAGAAAGAATTTTGCAAAATTTGAAATTACCATAGAAGCAACACATCATGGACCCACAGCACTCAACAAACCAGCCTTATTTATTGAGGTGGGCACTACAGAAAAGGAGTGGAATGACAAGTCATTATGCGATGAAGTCACTAAAATAGTCGTAGAGGTTATGTCAAAACCTCAAAAAAGATATGATGTAGCCATATGCTTTGGCAGTACCCATTATCCTACAAAATTCACAAAAACCCTAATTGAAAGTGAGTATGCACTAGGCACTGTTATGCCAAAACATGCCTTGGAATTTTTGGATGAGAGTCTATTTTCTCATATATTAAAAAGAAATAACGAAGCTAAATTTGCACTTTTAGATTGGAGTGGTTTAGGAAAGCATAAACAAAAAATAATAGATTTTCTAGAAACAACAGAACTTGAGGTAATAAAGATTTGAGGCTTGAAGAAAAAGTCTACAAAAAACTTCTAGAAGTTCCAGCAGGAAAAGTAACTACATACGGTGAGCTTGCAAAGGCGATAGGTCTTAAAAATGGTCAGAGAATAATTGGCAAAATCATGAACAAAAATCCATATCCTGTTATAATTCCATGTCACAGAGTCATCAAAGCTGATGGTAAAATAGGAGGTTATGCATGGGGAGAAGAAGTTAAAGCTAATATGCTGTTAAAGGAGGGAGTAAAAATTAAAAACAGAAAAATTGTAGATCTACAAAATATACACAGATTCTAACTACGTCTTTTTGGATGGGTTTCTTCTATCAAACTGCGAAGATGAGCTAGGTTTCTAATTTGGTTTCCAGTAACCTGTCTGTACAAGTTCCAGTAATCCTTGTTTGTGATCTCTTTTCTATACTTTGAGACCTTAAGTTGATGGCGCATGGCTCTCATCTTCTTTACATAAACTTCCTTTTTGCCTACACGGGCACCTCTCTTTCCTTTCTTTGAACCTTGTTTTGTTCCGCGTCTGTGTCTCTGGAACTTTTTAAAATGTGCTCTGCCCCGTGAAGTTCCTTTTATCGGTTTTACCTCTATCACATTTGCAGTAACTAAACTTCGTATGTTATCACGTGTGATGGCGTCTGCAACATCATCAAGATGTTCGGAGTCAAACCTCACTCTGTTTGCTCCAACTCCCAAAATTCTTGAGACCAGTCGTCTCTTTGTCTTAAGATTTACTACCACTTGTTGACACCCTTGCGTTAAACATCTTAAAGTCCTTCTCTTTGGCCTTGGCTAAAATTGCAAGTCTTTTCTTTTTTCCTACCCCATGACCAAATCTTATCCCATCAGTTTTTGGATCAAGCTTTTCCAAGTCTTTTATGTTGTAAACTAGATTATCGGTATATCCTGATGGGTGTAACCCACGTGCGACCTTTGGTCCACCAAACCCAGCTCTGACAATTCTTGGCCATCCTTTTTTCTGTTTTCTTTGATGGTTGTCAATTCCCTTTGGCTTTCTCCAGTTTTCTGCAAGCCTGGCATATCTCCAACTCTCTTGCCTTACAAAGGTTGGCCTGTTGTGTGATACTTTTTTTCGCAGTTCTAGTATTTCTTTATTGATTGGCATGTAGATGATTCTGCCCGAATTTTAAAATAAATGTGTTTCTGGGAACAAAATCTGTAATCAAGAATACAGTAAGAGTAATAAGTAAATGTGAGGCGGAGTGTTTTATCGTGATTGAAGACCTAAAACCTAAAGTTACAAGCAAATTTATCACTCAGCTTGAAGAAGCGGGAATCAAAGCTGGTAAAATACACAGAAACCTGCCAGTAAAAATGCTTGTGGAACTAGCGGTTCAGAAAAATGAGGGTATTCTTACCTCTAATGGCTCACTTTCAGTTAAGACTGGAAAATACACTGGCAGATCGCCCGATGATCGTTACATAATTGATGATGATGAAACACACAACAATGTAGATTGGGGTAAGGTAAATCACCCATTTTCTGAGGAAAAGTTTGAAAAAATCTTTCAAAAGATGAAAAAACACATAGAAGGAAAAGAGATCTATGTC
>JBQTIK010000099.1:0-10828 GCA_052388195.1 Nitrososphaerota archaeon
TGAAATTTAAAGTAACAAAGTCACTTGATGGTATGACAGAATCAATCAAAGATTTTGTGAAAAGCTTACCAAATTATCTATTCGTTGCAACCATTGATGGTGATTGGAATGTGCTTATAGTTATGAAGGTAGAAGAACCACAAAAAAATCAGTCTTCAAAAATAATCGAAAAGTTCTCAGACCAGATTCTAGATTACAGGATAAGCGAAATTCAAATGAAGGACATTAATTTACTTAACATGTCACTTTTGCTACTGACAGAGATTAATTAGATTCGGCAGTATCAAGTGCACGTTTCAGATCATCAATATCAAATGGTTTTTGAATGAAGGCGGTTGCACCCCAGCTTAGAGTACTTTTTACTCTAGGAGTAGTTTGTTCGTCTGCAGTTATCAAAATGATTGAAAGGTCAAGCTTTAAGTTTAGCAGACGGGTTGCAACAACGTCACCTCCTATATCTGGAAGACCCATGTCAAGCAAAACGATTGGACTTTGTGATGAATTGATTAATTTTTTGCAAGCACGAACTGCATCTGTACCTGTGTTAAAAGAATGTATATTCTTGTAACCAAGCTTCTTCAAGTAGCTTTCTAGCTTCACGACTACAGCTGGGCTATCATCAACAACAACTATCGGTCTTTTTCCTTCTTCAACTTTTGTAACGTGTTTTTTTGACATCTCAAATGCCCTTCTTGCTTCTTCATACTGACCGACTCGTAGAAAACATTTTGCAGCACAAAGATATGCCTGTCTTGCATTGTATGGTTTTTCTTTTTTGGCAAGCCCCAGATAGAGTTTCCCAGCTTTCAAAAACTCGTTGTGGCTGTCCTTTTTCTGCTGGACTTTGCATTCAGCGGCGAGCATAAAAAAAAGTCCTGCACGAAAGCTTGCATTTTTACTTTCTTTTTCTGCAAGCTCCGAAAAGAGGTTATACGCAGAAACACTTTGCTTGTTTTTAAGATAGGTGTAAGCCAGCTCGTATTTTTGTTTGATATCTTTTTCTGCCAACAGGAAAAAATAAGAGAGGTTTGCTTATATTATTTTAAAATCTAGTACTGACAGACATCGCCTTATAAAAGGCCAGCACCGCCATGTAACCTGTCTATATGCTTTGAGAGTGCGGTTTTATCATCAAATGTGGACGGATAGTATTGGCAGACTACCTTTTTGCACTCTGCAACTGTCTTGTCCACTTGATGTCACGTAAAATTTTTCCTAAAATATTTTGCGTTATTATCACAAAAATCTAAAACATTTCTAAAGTTTATGGGTTTATGACCGCGCGGCCTATTATTTTTCCTTGTTTTAGCTCTTGAAGGGCGGTGTTTGCATCCCCAAGCAGATATCTTTTTGATATTATTGGATTTATCACTCCACTCTTTGCAAGGTTCACTAGTTCTACCAAGTCATTGTAGTTTCCGGTATATGCACCTTGTATTGTAATTGCCTTTAATGGAATTGTTGGCAAAACGATTTCCACAGAACCTCCAAAGAGTCCAACTAGGATCAAATTTCCACGTTTTCGCAAAACTGCAAGACCCATCTTTACTGTAGGTGGTGCGTTTACAAAATCAATTACACACTCTGAACCCTTGTTGTTACAAATTGAAATTATTTTTTGTACTGTGTCTGGATCCTTTGAGTTTATTGTGTGGTCTGCTCCCATCTTTTTTGCAGCTGCTAGCTTGTTGTCATCCAAATCCACGCAGATTATAGTTGATTTTGTTATTGCTTTTGCAATTTGTATACCCATAAGCCCCAGCCCGCCAGCCCCAATAATTACTAGAAACTGTTCAGGCTTGACATTGGCTTTTTTTACAGCTGTAAGTGCAGTTAGTCCAGAACAGGCAAGCGAGGCCGCACCTTCAAGATCGATGCCAGATGTTTTTATTAGATACTTGAAATTTGGTACTAGTACATATTCTGCATATCCACCGTTTTGAAAGACACCAAGTGAACGTGGAGCATCACATAGATTCTCGTTTCCCACCTTACATGCAGGACATACACCACATCCAATCCAAGGATATATCAGAACTTCATCACCCGTCTTGATGCCTTGAACCGAACTTCCTGTGTTACTTACTGCTCCAACAACTTCATGACCTGGTGTGACAGGAAATTTTACACCCCTGTCTGTTGCCTTCATAAATGAACCAGAGCCTGCATCGTATCCTCCCTCCCATAGGTGCAAGTCGCTGTGGCAAACTCCTACTGCCTTGACTTTTACTACAACCTCGAATTCTTTTGGTTTTGGAACTTCCAAATCCCTTATCTCAAGAGGCTCTTTAGGAGTTACAATCTGAGCTGCCTTCATGGCAGTAGTGTTTTTCCTTTAACAATATAAGAGTTGACTGTCACGGACAGAACAGTGATTTTTTAAAGTCTTCCATCTCGACCTCATAGCCGCAGGGTTTGCAGTAAAGCCAGCTGCGTTGCTTTAAGACTTTTAGTGTTGTTTCATAACTGGTATAAAATAGACCTTCACTGTTACATCGTGGACATGTTACGTTGAGTTGTTTCATTAAATACAGTTGAAAGATTTTTGTTTATAAGTGGCGCGTAGAATTGATTCGATCAAATCATTCATAGTTGACCAGCTCAGAGAAAAAAATAGAGCGTCTAGATATTATAAACAAAAAGTTGTTTTACTTTAGTGAGCCAAGATAATTCTAGTGTAGGCATTTCGCAACCACCGGTCAACGTACTCTTTAATCCAGTTGATATCACAAAAAAAGATGTTTGGACCATAGACATAATACGAATTTTGGAGATTTTGATTAAAATTCTAAATCAGTCAGGCAAAAAAGATCTTCGGGTGGCAGGAATTGCAGCACTTTCTTCGGCTATGATTCATAGGATGAAAGTAGAAAGCATATTTGCACTACAGAAGGCTGCGATGGAAAAAAAACCCCTACGCCAGAGACTTGATGTAGACGTGGAGATGATAGATATGCCATACAGGCACGAATCAACCTATCCTGTCACGCTAGATGAGCTTCTTGCTGTACTTGAGAATCTAATAGGTACTATTGCAAATCCCCGCTCAAGTAGAAGACAGTTACAATTTGAACCAGTTGAGGTACCAGACTTTAATGATTATTTCATAGGTCTTGAGAAAATAATTGGCCAGTATGAAGAACTTATCATATCCAAGATACGCTCTACGGGAACCGGCTCGTTTCAGATGATAGTTTCTGAGCTTGAATCAATCGATGTGGTAAGGTGCTTTTTTGCCATCTTGTTTCTTGCAAGAGACGAAAAGGTCGAGCTTGAGCAGTTTGATGATGATATCACTATAACTTTGGTAAAATAGAAGCTCACAATATGATCAACACCAGACAAGGGATCCTTTTAAGTACATTTTGGGTCAATTTTTTCTAAAATGGGCAAGGTAGAAAACGGCGATGAGGCAAGCGCAAGGCTTGAAGCCGCGCTTTATTCAGCCGGAAGACCACTTACGATTGAGGAGTTGATCAAGGCATCAGGCACTGAATCAAGAACCAAGACGCTTGCGTTGATGACTAATCTAGTAAAGAAAGCCAAGTCTGCGTTTAAGGCACTTGAGGTTGCAAGCCTTCCTGATGGTTCGTACGTGTTTCAGCTAAAGCCTGAGTATAATACTGTGATCAGAAGATATGCCTCAAAGCCCCTCTTGCCTACCGCTACGCTAAAGACACTGTCTTATATTGCGTATATGCAGCCAATCTCCTCAAGGCAGCTTGTGGAGATACGCGGCTCTGGTGTGTATTTGCACCTAAGGCTTCTGCGCCAGCTGGATTACATAGAGCACCAAAATGTAGGTAGAATGAAGATCTATACCACCACGGACAAATTCCAAAAATACTTTGGAATCCAAGGAGACAAAGATGCCCTAAAACATAAGCTCTTTACAAAGGTACGAAGTATGCCACAACCGGCGGTTCAACAGGTCCCAGAAGCTGCAGTACAAGCATAATCTATTCACTAGCGTTAACGCACATGCATCTTTGTAATTTAATGTAAATTTGTTTAATCGACGTTCTATTTTGGTAATGAATTTTTAGATATTTGTCATTATAAAAAATATAAAACTGAATATTGGTATAAATTAGAGTCTTTTTATGGACAAGATATGAAAAAGTCTGTCGAGAACCTTGCAACAAGCAAGATAACAGGTGGAAGAAGATACCCTCTTCGAACCAGAAGAAAATACGAGCTTGATAGATATCCTGTAGAGACTTTGTCTGGAGCACCGGAAACTGTGACCCGCAAGGTACGTGGCAAAAATTCAAAGACTGCATTAAAGACAACAGACTTTGTTAATCTTGCAATTCCAGGAGCAAAAGTAAAGAAGGCAAAAATTTTAAAAGTTCTAAAAAACCCGTCAAACAACGACTATGAAAGACGGGGAGTCATATCAAAAGGTGCTGTACTGGAAACGGAAGACGGACAGTGCAGGGTAGTATCACGACCTGGTCAAGACGGCGCAGTAAATGCAATTTTAATAAAGTGATTTCATGAAAGATTACGAACATGTCGTAGTCTGGCTTGATTATTTTAACAAGACCTTACCAAAAAAGATGGGCAGAAAAGTGTCACGCGAAAAAAGTGTTTTTGATCCTTCGCTAAAAGAATTGATTGATGCTGCAAAGGCTGCGGGTTTTGAGCCAAAGGAAACAAACGATCAAGTCAGATATCCAAGGAGACCCTTTGTTAGGTCTGGATACATTGTTCTCCCCAAAGGGATATCAAAATCCAAGGCCATAGCAAAAATTGCGGAAAAACTTGTTGCAAAAAAGGTAAAACAGTCGAAGTAAACAGCTCTTCTAGCTTGTTGCTAAAGTAAAATTGACAGAACTCTATTGATAACAGTAAGTGGATTTGAAAAATTACTTGCAGGGGGTAGGCGAAGTTTTGCATTTAGCCAGTAGTGGCCGAGTCATAATACGACTTAGTACGCCAGTACGTGACGGTCAGCTGTTAGTGGACGACACTGGCAGAAAGATAGCTAAAGTGTCCGAAATGATTGGTCCGGTTGATGCGCCATATGCATCTGCGACTCCGCTTACAAATAACATCCAAAAATACGTAGGCAAAAAAATTTTCATGGGTGAAGAAACCCCCGCACAAAGACCAAAACGATTTAGAGGAAGAAAAAGATGAACAACCTAACAGAACTACAAACACATTGTCCAGAATGTCAATCGGCCTTAATCGATGACGTTCACAATGGAGAAAAAATTTGTTCTGGCTGCGGTTTGGTTGCAATGGAACAAATGTCAGACTATGGTCCGGAATCACGGGCCACAAACCTCGAGGATAAGATGAAGCTTGCAAGAGCAACAGGACAGACTACATACTCACAACACGACCTTGGAATCAGGACTGAGATCGCGATAGGCACAAAAGACTATAGCGGAAAGACAATCAACGCCGAGATGGTAAACCAGATGTACAATCTGCGCAAGTGGCAGACTAGGATAAGAGTGGCATCTCCAAGGGAGAGAAGGCTTGCCAATATTTTATCAAAGATAGGAGAGACGTGCCAAGCGCTGTCGTTGTCAAGAAATGTTTTGGAAACAGCATCTATGATCTACAGAAATTTTGAAGGCCAGTTTGAAGCAAAAGGCAAATCAGTTACGTGCATGTCAGCTGCCACCATTTACATGGCGTGTAAGCAATGTGGCGTGGTAAGATCCCTTGACGAGATCTGCAGGGCCACTGGAAGCGCAAAGGAAGAAAAGATGAATGTAAAACTGACAGCAAAATACTATAGAATGCTTGTGATGGAGTTGGGGTCAAAAACTGCTCCTGTCGTGACCTTAGACAAGTACATCTCTAAAATAGCAAACCTAGCAAAACTCGAAGTACGTGTTGAAAGACTTGCCGCTGAGATAGCTGAAAAGACGCAAGATCACAACCTTGCGGACGGAAAGGCTCCAAATGGGCTTGCTGCCGCGTATCTGTACATAGCCTCAATTCTGCTTGGGCAGAGCATGCTGCAAAGAGATGTCTCAAGCATAGCGGGAATTACCGAGGTTACAATACGAAACAGGTGCAAAGAGATTCTGACAGCATACAAGATGAGAATTACACTGCGACCTTCGTTAGCCAAAAAATAACCCCCCTTCTTTTTGTTTTTCAGTTAGATTAAGCTAATTTTTCGTGCATATATATACAGAAACCAGACATTGCAAGAACATGGCAACGCTTGAAATCAGAGATCTGCATGTTCAAAGGGAAGGAAAAGAGATCCTAAAAGGCGTCAACCTGAAGACAAGTCCAGGCGAAGTACATGCAATAATGGGACCAAACGGTTCTGGTAAAAGTACACTTGCATATACCCTACTTGCTCATCCAAAATACGAAGTTACCCAAGGCGACATTTTGTTAGATGGCAAGAGCATCTTGGATTTGAAAACAGATGAACGTGCAAAGAAGGGACTCTTTTTGGCATTTCAATATCCTACAGAAGTTTCTGGTGTTGGATTTTCACACTTTCTTAGAACTTCATACAACGCACTAAGCAAAGCTCTTGGCAGTGACAAACGCGAAGTCTTCCTTACAGTAAGAGAGTTTCAAAATTATCTTAAGAAAAATCTTGACGCGGTTGGTCTAAAGCATGACTTTTTGGCAAGATATCTAAATGAAGGATTTTCTGGTGGAGAAAAAAAGAGATCCGAAGTTCTTCAGATGGCAGTTTTACAACCAACCATTTCAATTCTAGATGAGCCAGATTCTGGACTTGATATAGATGCGGTGCAAGCTGTTGCAAAAGCGATAAGTCAGACTGCAAGGCCTGACTCTACGGTCATAGTGATTACTCACTATGCAAGGATTCTAAAATTCCTTGATAAGCTTGACTTTGTGCATGTGTTATCAGATGGAAAGGTAATAAAGGAAGGACCAAAAGAGCTTGCCGATGAGCTAGAGCGAAGTGGCTACGCTGGACTTGGAATACAAGAAGCAGCTCAATCTTAGTTTTAAATAAAGCTGGAAGAGACTAGTCCTCCATGGAAGAAGAAAAACGTCAATTTTTCAATTTCTCTTTTTTTAAAGTAGACCCCAAATGGAGATGGATGGCCGATTTAGCAAAGGAGGAATCAGCAAAAGAGGTTGAAAACATACTAAAAACTGCTCAGATAAAGCTTAGAACATATTCAACACTTGGATTAAGAGACGATGCAGAGTTTTTGTTCTGGTTTGCCTCTGATACTGTGGAACAAATTCAAGACACAGTGTCAAGGCTATACCTTACCGTTTTTGGCAAATACATAACTCCAACACATGTTTACCTGTCATGTACCAGGCCTTCTATCTACGCAAAGGGTTCTGTCGGACATGGGTGGCTTGCAGGTGAGGAACAAAAAAAGTATGTAGTTGTTTATCCTTTTATAAAAACAAGGGAATGGTATCTCTTACCGCTTGAAAAAAGAAAAGAGATGATGGATGAGCACATTGAAATTGGAAAAAAGTATCCGGAAGTGATACTAAACACGACTTACTCCTTTGGGATTCATGACGAAGAGTTTATGCTAGCTTTTGAAACAGATCGTCTTGACAAGTTTCAGGATCTGATAATGGCTTTAAGAGAAACAAAAGTAAGTGCGTATATCAAGGTAGATACCCCAATGATCGTTTCAGTAAAAAAAGACATTGTTCCATTGATAAAGAGTCTTGGATGATGAATGCGCTAAAAGAGTGGGCAACGGTAGTAAAAGCATTAGAGAATGGAAACCAAACCGTTCTTTTAAGAAAGGGTGGCATACTTGAAACCGATTCAGGATTTAATGTAGAATCAAAAAAATTTCTTCTTTACCCCACCTTTGAGCATCAAGAGTTAGCTTCACTCAAGTCACAGTTTTATGGATACTTGGCAGAGGTGCGAGAAAATCAGCCACAATCTGGCTTTAATAAAATAACATCATATGCCGAGGTTATAGAAGAGTGTGATATCTCCTCTATGGAAAAAATTGAAAATCTTTCGTCATTTCACATATGGAGCGATTCTTACATTAAAGAAAGAATGGATTGGCTTCCAGACAAACCCATGAAGGTATTGTTTCTCAAAGTTTTTAAAACACGCCCATCTGAAGTGCCGGTTCTTTCAGAATACCAAGGTTGCAAATCTTGGATAGACATAAATGTAAATGCAGAATCTGGACAATCGGTTTTGAGCGACAAAGAGTTAAGCGAAAAGATTGCAGCGTTTAGGAGGATTATAAATTGAAGTACAAGACCCTTGGCAAAAGTGGAGTCAAAGTTTCTGAGATAGGATTTGGGGCATGGACGATAGCTCTTGATTGGTGGGGCAAAAAAATAGATGATGAGGAAGCAAAGCGAATGCTAAAAAAAGCATACGATCTTGGAATTAATTTCTTTGAGACAGCAGACATGTATGGAAAAGGAAAAAGTGAAAAATTGATAGGCGAGGTCTTCAAGGGAATGCGTGACGAAATAGTTATCTCAACAAAATATGGTTATGATTTTGAAAATGCAGATCAAATAGGACACACCGAACTGCCACAAAAATTTGATCCTGTGTTTACTGAAAATGCACTACAAAAGAGTTTGGAGAGGCTGCAGACTGATTATATTGATGTTTACGGATTGCACAATCCAAAGATGCATCACATAAAGGATGACACCATATTTGAGACGCTTGATAAAAAAATCGAGGAAGAAAAGATCATCACTTATCAAGTAGCACTAGGCCCTGCAATAGGCTGGACAGAAGAAGGGCTAGAAGTGATGAATCGAAAGAACATTAGCGCGGTGCAGACGGTTTACAACATTTTAGAGCAAACGCCAGGAAACGAGCTAATAGAAAATGCAGAGAAGAAAGATGTTGGAATTCTGGTGCGTGTACCTGATGCATCTGGAATACTAACAGGAAAGGTAAAGGCAGACACAAAGGTAGATGAAAAAGATCACCGTTCTGTTCGCAAAGGCGAATGGATAAAGGAATCTCTAAAAAAGGTAGAGCAGCTAAAACCCATAGCTGAGCGCAATGGATTGAATATAACAGAGTTTGCAATCAAGTTTATTCTTTCAAAAAAATCAGTGTCATCTGTATTACCTACGGTAATCAATGTAGAAGAAATAGAACAATTTGCAGCAATGTCAGATGGAAAGTACCTTAATGCTACAGATATGAAAGAGATTAATGAATTGTATAATCAGTGGCCTCCTTACGAGCTAAAGGCCTCAGTTCCAGCAAGATAAGTTTAGGCAGGAATATAATCTTCTATCTTATATTCGTGTTCAACAAAATATTCCACTCGAGTCTTTTTGAACTCGCGTGCACTAAACAAGATTCTATAATCATTCACATCGATATGTTTTTGGATTTCTTTTGCCATTTTTTCCGCATCAGGAAACGATTTGCAGTGTACCATGGAAAAGACATTGTAGGGCCAGTCTTGGTATACTGGCCTTTGATAGCAATGGCTTATCTGAGGAAATGAGCCCAGCTTTTCACCAACCTCTTCTATTCTTTCGGTTGGCACCTTCCACACTATCATGCCGTTTGCTACAAAGCCGGCATCTCTGTGTCTTAGAATGGCTGCAAACCTTCGCATAACACCAATTTCTTCATAATACTTTGCTTTTTCAAGCAACTGCGCTTCTGTGATTCCAAGCTTTTGTGCAGATTTCAAAAATGGTCTATTTACAACCTCTAAATCTTTTTGCAATTCACGTATGTATTGCTTGTCTTCTTCTGTTGCGACAAATTTCACATCACGAATCTTTTTCTTTTCTTCTGTTGGTTTGATCTCAGGCGCACTTTCTTCTACCATGTCTAGCTTTACTCCTATCTTGAATAGTTTTATCGTTGGAAGAAGCCTTACTTTTTTAATTCCGGATAATTTTGAAAACTTGCCAACTTCGGTTTTAAGATCACTGCCAGGTGGTACAGCAAGTGTAAACCACAAATTGTATTCGTGATTTCTTTCATAGTTATGACTTACACCAGGGTGCCTGTTGATTTGGCTTGCAACATAATCCAGTTTCTCTGGTTCGACTGACATTGCAATTAATGCACTCTTATAACCAAGCTTTCTTGTGTCAAAGATTGCGCTTAGCTGTCTGACTATTCCTGTCTTTTTCAGAGCTGTCAATCTTTGTACCAATTCTTCTTCTGTGATTCCAAACTTTCTTGCAATTTCCTCATATGGCTTTGGTACAAGTGGAAAAGTCCATTGAATCTCGTTTAGAATGTTCTTATCAACACTATCCATGGACATTATGGTTAAAACACTTTTTGCAATTAAAAAATGTACCGAGACAGGATCATTCTTGAATATTCTCAATTACTAAGAGCGTATTTTCATCCTTCCAGTTTATTTTGTTAGGATCTTCATAGTCTCTAAGTATATTTTTTCTGAATTTATATAGCGCTTCTCTAAACTCCTTTTTACCATAAAATTTGAAAGTCGAATAGTGGTGGTTTTTGGCTTTTTCAACCAGTTTTTCCAAGGGATAAACTCTGTCGTGTTCAAAGAATTTTATGGAGTTGATGTTAAGGTTTGGATCCTTTTCAAAAATATTCTTAAGATCATCTAGCTCGTAAAGGCGTTTTTCTTTTTCATGGAAGGATGGGAAGTGCATACCCCAGATAGTTCTAGCATTTTGATCTCTAAGACGAGTGTAGATGAAGAGCTTGCCGTTGTTTTTAAGAACTCTTGAAGCTTCTTTCAAAAAGTGAGGCAAGCGAAAGTGGTGAACTGCATTGAAAGTTATGACGCAATCAAGAGAATCTGTTTGGAGTGGCATTTTGTGTGCATCACCAATCATTGGTAGAAAGTTAACTACATTGTGTCTAGTGAAATACTCTTTAAGCTGT
>JBQTIK010000100.1:0-3801 GCA_052388195.1 Nitrososphaerota archaeon
AGAGCGAACCTATTGATTTTGACTTCATGTTCTGGGTATTTAAAACGGGCTTATAAAAATGTGATCTTTACTCTTTGCAGTGTTTTTACAATTAACCATGCTGAAAGCATAGCTCCAATTCCTACAAGCAACAAAACCGTAGATGATGTTGTAATCATCATAAACTGGACATTTCCAGTCAGGATTGAAATTAATGTCTAAGCTAGTACTGCAGAAATTATAACAACAACATACTTGATTTGGAGTTTTGTTCCACTCCTAATAGATTTTGCAGTAAGACCGACAGGCCAAAGATAAACTGCACCTATTAGTGATGATGCTATGATTCCTGATATTAAAACTGAGATCTCACCATCGCCAACGCTTGAGAGCTTTGCAATTTGCAAGATCCCAAGAAGCGGCATTATTCCACCTCTGACAGATTCCTGTAAGAAGTAATTGTTTCTTTCAATGTCTGCAACCGTAGGACTAAAAGAGTAGTATACCGCATTAAATACACTAAGAAAACTAGAACCAGCAGCGGTTGCCATTATAGTATTGTCTCTATATTCTCTTAGAAACTGTACCTGTGGTGCAAGCTCAGATCCAAATGCTGTAGTTGCAATAAGACAACCACTTTTTGGTTGTGGTGTATTATCATTTCCACTATCAACAGAAACTGTAAATACAGCAGACTCGGTGGGAATTGGCTGGAACAAAATACCTTGTACATCAACAGAAAGTTGGTATACTCCTCCCTCCGTAAACTCGTAGGGAATAGTAACTGAACCGATTGCAGTATGAGTTATCGGAATTCCAAATACTTGCGTTGTTCCTTTTTTTACAGTTATTGAGTAGTCTATGTGTTCTTGAATTGCGTTTGTGTTTTTGTTTATAAAGTTGATTTTGAATTTTGTTTGTTCTCCTATATTTGGAGTAGTAGGAATAGTAGACAATCCCACATTAATAGTACCCCTATCAGTTGGCTGAATCATCTCCACAGACTGTTCCTGTGCGTAAACAGGCAACAGTACAAAAGCTAGCAAAACTAATACTGAAAGAATTTTCAACGACTAATTTTTCTGGCAAATACAAATAAGAATTTATCTTCAATTATTTGTTACATATAACAAATAATTAGAATATGACGCACAAATTATGAACTTGCCTGTGGTTTTACCACATGTAATGATATGGCATGATCATCTATTAGAGCGCCTACACCAACTGAGACATCTTTTATTCTAAGTATAATTTTTCCCAAACCCTCGTCTGAAAGGTTATACTTCTCTGCTAGAATGTTCTTTATTCTTAATTCCGTATTTGATATCTCGTTCAATGATGATGGTATGGAAACGTCAAGGGGCTTTCGTATCATGTCTTTTGGAATCATACCAGTGCCATCTTGAATTATGTAAAATGAAATCTTGTCTACAACAACCTCGTGTGGGAGGGTTGGAAGTGCATTTGCAGTATAGAACACTTGAACGTCAAAAAGATTGATCTCATCTTCTGAAAGATTTTTTATTACTACACTACCCTCAGATCCTAACATCGAATCTAACTGAATTCTAACTATTGCAAAACCCTCTACAAGTTTTTGATTGTCACCAAAACCAAGTAATTCCCTTACTTGTTTACAAACTATACTAGTAGATGTTTCTGCATCCAAACTTTTTACAATTGCATTTGAGCTTGGTCCATCGTTTACTACAACATTCCATAATATTGTGAGTGGGAAATTTTGTTTGTTAAGAATACTAATGTCAGTATCATAATGACCAGGCCTTACTGGTCCCTCATCTCCAAAAACAGAGCCGCAGACAAATTTTACAGTATATGTAATGTTTCGTATAGGACCACTTGCCTTAGAACTAGTCCCAATGGGCACGTTAGTAAATGACGCAACTGCTGAACCGTCTTTTACTTCTACTATTTTTGAAAGCTTGTCAGCGTTATATCCTGAAGGTGCTTTGATTTGAGTAATGGTATAATTTCCATTTTTTATTCCTGCTATTGTTATGATTCCATCTTTATCTTTCTCAACATCTGCTGCAGAATTGTCTTTAATCGTGTAAGATCCAGTCTTTTTGAATGGATCTGGTGTAATAGAATATTCTCCACCACTTAGCAGGGCATTATCTCTTGTTAATGTGATTATGGTTATCGATGGACTTTGTGCAAATGCAAAATTTTCCGTGCTTTGTGGGCTGAGGTTGAACGAAAAATAAGAACCTAAACTTAGTATTAATACACTTAAAACTAAAGAAATTTTTTTCAAGCTCTTCATTTTCTTATTTTGGATTTGTTCACCAATCATTTATATCATTAGCAAGAATCTGACCAAGAATTATATAGAATACTTGCTTGTTTTCGCCTATGCAATTTATTTCCATCAAGAGTACTCTGTCAAAAGTTTGCACACTTACACTTCTTTTTACTATGGTTTCTATAGTGCCTTTTGAAGCACATGGTGATGGCCTTGCACAAGAAAACCTACCTCCTGCGAGCATCGGAGATAGACAAGCAAGTCTTTTTATCAAAATCAGCCCACCAATTCTTACTTCAGAAACTGTTCAAGACACATTTTTACAGCTTAGACTATTTGACGCAAACAATAACCAGACAACCCAACACACATCATTTTTCATTACGGTAAGAAAGAACAACGAGTTGCTCATGAGAGACCTTTTCCACACCCATTCTGGACTTTTAACAATTAAAATTGAGCCAACAAACACACCGGGAAAGTGGCAGACATTTGGTGATATAGAACCATTCCAAGGGGGATGGACATCAACAAATGATCAGCTAAGTGTTAAAGCACCAATACTTTTAGAGGGCGGATTGTATCATTTTGAAATAGAAATCTTCGGAATAGACAATGACAGAAATATCTTCATTCCAGCTGATGCACCACGATTTGATTCATGGCTCAGTGTTGGTGACATTTACCACAATACAATTACACATCAAACAAAGTCTTACGAAACTACAGTAATTTCATATTATGATGAAATTAAAGATTTCAAGTTTGATGAATCTAAGAAGCTTATTTCATATTCGATGCCATTTGATTGGGACGTATCACGAATAGAAAATCAACAAATCTTTGTGCATGAAGAGATCCAGATTCCAAAATCATTTAATGAATTTACGGATAGTATCACCTTCAACGCAAAAGTAAATGGTATTCCGCTTCTTGGAAGAATGCTTGCAGTAGATCCATATTCAAAAGAAGATACTCTCATACTACATCTTTTGATAAACAAAAATGACATCTTGGAAATATCAAAAATGATCTCACCAGATACCGGCGTCATGGATTTTACAGTTTCTCCTGGAAATGTAGATGCACAAACTTCTACTGAGATATTGACTGATTTTGGAGGTTTTAGAGCAGAGCTTGGATGGTCTCCAACTGATCTGACGGCAAGTACAAAAACTGATCTTAAAATTACTTTCTTTGATGGATTTTCAGGACAGCAGGTAGCAGGAGATGTAACATATGATCTTAAAATATTAGATAAAAATGGTAATGCTGCCTTTTCTAAGACTAATCTTGATGCAATTGGTGCAGTGGGTAGCCAATCAATTAATTTTGAAAGTAATGGCGTTTACACTCTGGAAATAGATATCAAATCCATTACAATTAATGGAAAGACTGATTCTAGCAGACTTGGAATTGCGCGCGGTTATGTGGTGATACCTTCAATTGTTACACCTACTCCAACACCTACTCCAACACCTACTCCAACACCAACTCCTACTCCACCACAGCCAAATGGTTGTCTTATCGCAACAGCAACATTTGGATCTGAG
>JBQTIK010000101.1:0-4703 GCA_052388195.1 Nitrososphaerota archaeon
TTTGCGTTTAGAAAAAAAGATGAATACAAAGACAGCAAAAATAGAAGCAAGGCGTAGAACCAAAATAATGAAAAAATTTCTTACTGATTTAAAAAAAGAGCTTTAACCATAATCTACATATCTATCAAATCTTTTTTCAACTTCGAGATTTTTTCCAGCAAGAATTTTTTCTATCTCATCTTGGTGTCTTTTTTTGGCAAACGAAACCATCTCCTGAAAATTTTCAGATTTTGGAAAAGACTCTATAAAACTATCTAACATTTTCACATATTCTACAACCTTGTTTCTATATTCGTCCCTTGTAGGTTTTTTTATTTTCTTTACACGAAACCAGATTACTGCCCAGCTTGATCCTATGACATGTGGCAGCAAATCAAAGGCACGATCTAATTCAAAGCCTTCGTCGTCACGCATTTCCTATCCATTTAATGTCTTTGCAGCAATCTTAGAAAGATATGTAACTATCATGTCTGCACCAGCTCGTTTGATTGCAGTCAAAATTTCCAGAGTAACTTCATTTTCATCAATCCATCCTTGCTTTGCAGCAGCCTTTACAAGAGAATATTCGCCAGAAACACTGTATGCAGATATTGTTATGTTGAAACTGCTTCTTGTCTTTGCAATCAAATCAAGATAGGCAAGTGCAGGCTTTATCATTACAATATCAACACCTTCAGAAATATCGGCTTCTACTTCCCTCATTGCCTCTGCAGGATTTGTATATGGAAGCTGGTATGTCTTTCTGTCTCCAAACTGCGGCGCACAGTGAGCCATGTCCCTAAATGGTGAATACAAAGAAGAGCGATGTTTTGCAGAGTGTGACATTATTGCTACGTCAGTAAATCCAGCATCATCTAGCCCATGCCTTATTGCTTTTACTTGCCCATCCATCATTGCGGAAGGTGAGACCACATCAACCCCAGCCTGAGCTTGGCTAACAGCTATCTTTGTTAGAACATCTAAACTAGAATCATTATCTATTTTATCGCCTTTGACAAGTCCACAGTGGCCTGCGCTTGTGTATTGACATAGACAAACATCTGCCATTATCGCAATTTCGTTACCAAGGTTTTTTCTAATTTCAGAGATAGCTTTTTGAACAACTCCATTTTGTGCAAAAGCCGATGTGCCTTTGTCGTCTTTTGTTGCTGGAATACCAAATATCATTACTGCAGGAATCTTCAGATCAGCTATAGTGTTTACTTCGTTTACTACATCCTTTATTGGAAGCCTTTCGATATCAGGCATGGATTCTACTTGCATTCTTGATTTCAAATCTTCTTGAACAAAGATAGGGCATATGAGATCCTTTGGAGAGAGTCTGACTTCTTCTAAGAGCTCACGAATTTTCTTGCTTTTTCGTAGTCGTCTTAGTCTAACATTAGGAAAAGTCATACGCAAAAAATACTATTTGCTAGCAATATAATCTGTTACTCTTTTATTTTATAATCGAAAAGTTTGCTGACAGTTTTAAGCAACTCAGGGTCACCTTGCTCTGACGCGCGTCTCAGATTGTTCATTGGAGTTGATATGATTCCCTCAACAATTGCCTGTGTGAGCTGGTCAATTATTCGTATTTTTTCTTTGTCTGTTTCTCCAAGCATCTGTAGAGCCCTTTTGAGCTCCTTTACACGAACCATGTCAATCTCTTTGAACACACTATTTACGACAGGTTCTACTTCCAATCTCTTCATTACCGCCTCTACAACTGGCAGCTCTTCACTAATTATTTTTTCCGCAGAGGAAACCTCGCCAATCCTGCTTCGCATGTTCTTGTCAACCATTTCTGCCACCTGATCCAAGTTGAACATCTTTATGTTACTTATGGTAGCAATCTTTTCATCAACGGTTCTTGGATTGGACAAGTCAAGAATCATCATACCTTTCTTTTTTGAGTCCATGGCATTTTTTATTCTGTCATATGTAACAAGGAAATATGGTGCAACCGTTGCAACAAACAATACATCAACTGCCTTGAAATTTGCAAGCGCATCTTCGAACTTGATTGGTTTTCCGCCAACTGTTTCTGAGAATGCTTTTGATCTCTCAAAGGTTCTACTTGTTACAAAAAATTCCATATTTCTTTTTTTGAGTGATTTTGCAACAAGACTAGCCGCTTCACCTGTTCCTATAAGCAAAACATGTTTTGATTTTAAATCATCAATGTTTTCCTCAGCAAGTTTGACTGCCATGGAACCAATCGAGACACTGCCCTGGTTTATTCCCGTGGCGTTTCTTACTCTGGTGCCTACTCGAACTGCTTTATCAAAAAGTGTATTCAGGTTGGTTCCAGAAGCTTTTACCTTTCTTGCAGTTGTGATTGAGCTCTTGACCTGTCCAAGGATCTGCTCTTCTCCAACTACAAGCGAGTCAAGTCCTGCAGCCAACTTTAAAAGATGCTCATACGCCTCAGGACCCTCACTTACTTCTAGGTTTTCCTTGAAGGCATTTTCCTCAAGGCCTGCTATAGATGCCCATGTCTTTTTTATTCTATCAATATCATGGTTATTTCCTGCTCCAAAGATCTCAACGCGGTTACATGTCTGAAGTATGACACACTCATACAGTCCTGAGTGCTCCAAAAAAGCAGAATAAGCAGAATTCATGTCCCTGAAGGTGAATCTTTCAAGCATGTGGATTGGCGAGTTTCTAAAAGTAACTCTGGCATTGACTACACCAAGGCTCATTTCAAATCACCTAACATCTTCATAACACGCTTTTGTGCTTTTTTAAAATTCCCTTCTTTTATTAACTGTTTTACTTGATTATCGTTTAAGACACTGTACAGGAATTTTTTGCGTTCGATGGGTGTTGCAAGCCTGCTTTTTGCCGCACTTCTAGCAATTTCTTGCAGTTTTATCTGGTAGATGTCTTCTTTTTTAATAATTTTTTTAAAGACTTTTTCTGCCTGCATTCTTATTTTTCTTGCCATGGCAGGACTCCTGCCACCAGTTGAAATTGCGATCTGAACAGTATCTTCTATGTTTATCACAGATGGATGTGAAAAGTCGCTAACTGAAGGGTCATCAGCTGCATAAGCATAACAGCGCATCTGTTTTGCCTTTTCGACAATTTTTCTGTTTAGCTCTTTATTATCAGTTGTAGCCATAACCATAAAGGGTCTGTACTTTGACAAAAAACTGGCATCTTTTAATTTCATTTGTTTGAAAGTTATTTTTTTCTGTTTTACATAATTTGCAATCTGTTGGTTTGTTTTATCACTAATCAGTAGTATTTTGCAGTCTTGTGTTAAAAGGGAGTTTATTTTTTTTAATCCTTCTTGGCCCCCGCCCACAACAATAACCAAATTTCCTTTCAGGTTTAGATCAACTATCATGATTCTGGCACGTGTTGAATGGTATTTATTTTTTTAAATAATTCATAGAAAACTAAACTCAAGTTAACTTATATTGTATATTTCTGCCTTGGATAATTGAATAAAATTGGCAATTGAATCGCACTTCATTCAAACTATAATTGGCGTTGGGATTTTGCTCTTTGCAGCAAAGCTTATGGCAGAGCTGTTTTTGAGACTAAAGCTACCAATCGTGCTAGGCGAGCTTTTGGCCGGTATGATCATAGGACCATTCGCACTTGGAGCATTTCTTGTTTTTGATGGTCAGCCATTGCTGAAAATAGACGGAGAGTTGAGAATTTTAGGAGAGATTGGTGCAATCGTGATTCTTTTCATAGCAGGACTTGAGATCACACCAAAAGAGTTTTTGCGCGGAGGCAAAGCCTCGTTTGTGGTTGGAACATGCGGCGTTGTTGTTCCTTTCTTTGTGGGATTTGTTGTTTTTGGTTTGTTTGGATTTGATGCATTTCAATCCATGCTTATTGCAACTGCACTTACAGCTACAAGCATCGCAATCTCAGTTCAAGTACTACGCGAATTTGGCAAGCTGCAAACACCAGAAGCACGTTTGATAATTGGAGCTGCAATTGTTGATGACATACTTGCCATTGCAGTCTTGTCTGTAGTTACTTCCCTAGGTACAGGTGCAGATGGAGTAATAGACATCAACCCAGTGGATGTCACAATTGTAATACTGCAAGTGCTTGGGTTCTTTGCTGCTCTGTTGATTGGTTCCATAATAATAATTCCAAGAATTGTAGCTAGAAAATTATGGAAAGCAGAAGGCAGTGTTGAAGGAATATCTACGGCACTGTTCTTTGGTGCCGCAGCCGTGGCAGGCTCTATCGGCCTTTCTCCAATTGTAGGTGCGTTTGCAGTAGGAATGGCCCTGTCTTCAACCAACGTGTTTTCAAAAATAGAAGGGTACGTAGACAAGCTAGGCTTGATCTTTGCACCGCTTTTCTTTGCATTCATTGGAGCCCAGGTTGACTTTAGAGAAGTTAATGCTGAAATCCTAATGCTTAGTGGTATAATGATTGTAGTTGCAGTAGCGACAAAACTATTTGGCTGTGGATTGCCAGCAATGCTATTTCTCAAGGACAAAAAGAAATCCATGCAAGTTGGCATAGGCATGATTTCACGGGGCGAGATAGGATTGATTGTTGCAGGAGTTGGTGTAGCGTCAGGCGTTCTTACATCAAATGTTTATTCTACAATAGTGATCATGGTTGCAGTCACTACAATAATCACGCCACTTTGGCTAAAATCAAGCTACAAAAAAGAAGCTGTAAAACAGAGCTAAAATACTAACTTTTAAAAAACATAAAAACAACCCACATCAATATGA
>JBQTIK010000102.1:0-6049 GCA_052388195.1 Nitrososphaerota archaeon
TGTAAAAGTGGAAATGAGTAATTCTGTCCATTACTTGGTCAACTTTGAGTAATCTAAATGTAATTGGGAGATTCTCTTAGAGAACTATATTCTATGTAGATATCATCTATTATCAATATCTATAGTGACCATCCTTTTCAAATTAAATGATGAAAATCATTCGATAGTAAAGATGCCCGACGAGTCTTGCAGAGAATGTGGTGGATTACTAATGAGTTACTCCTTATGTAGCAAGTGCAGAGAAATAATACGACGAATCTGCATTAGATGTGGCTTTAAAACCGAGGAACAAATCCATGTTAATTGTTTTTACGAGGTAGAATCACACCAAACTCAATGCGAATTAACTCAATTGCATTTATTATAGAAGAATCTAAAGGCTGCAGAAGCAGTAAGATTGAGGTAATTCAATGTTAGAAAAATGTGAATCTGATTCTTAAATTTGGAAAAACGATTAAGTCTATAACTGCCTTTTTCCTATAACTATGTAATTTACTGATTCTGCCATAAAGGCGGCATGATCAGCTATTCTTTCTAAATATCTCAAAACCAATGCGTCAGCACGTGCACACTTTGTATTTTTCGAGTTGATAAGCATTGGCAGGTGTCGTGCATAATATTTGTCAACAAGATCTTCATCAGTTTTAAGCTGTTTTGCTTTTTCAAGATCAAGTGTAGCAAAGGATCGTATTGCAAGATTTATCATATTTTTTATTTCTCCCGAAATTGTATGGATGATATCATTTTTACATTCAGATAGATCTCCAAACATCTCTCGTACAGCAGTTATGTCAAATGCATACCTACCAAATCTAGTAAAAGCATACGAGATTTCGATCGATGATCTGATTAATCTAAAATCACTTGCTACCGGTTGATACTTTAGAATCATTTCATAAGTTAGATTACCTACTTGTTCATACAGATCCGATATTTGCCGAGAAAGTTCATACACTTTATCGCGTGCGTTTTTTCCTACGAGATAAGAGTCAAGAGCAAGATTTATGCTCTGCGAAGCCAGATTTCCCATCTGATCCATGAGGGATGAAAGATGGTTAAGGGATGGATCTATAAGACGTGTCATTTTTAACCAAACTGCCCTTGAACATACTTTGCCTTTGTCTCGTTTTTAGGGTTTTCAAAGATCTGTCTTGTCTCACCAAATTCTATCAAATCTCCAAGATACATAAAACCGGTATAATCTGACACTCTCATAGCTTGCTGCATGTTATGTGTAACTATGATTATAGTGTATTCTTTTTTTAGTTCTGTAATCATTTCTTCTATTTTTTGGGTTGCTATAGGATCAAGTGCAGAAGCAGGTTCATCCATTAAAAGAACCTCAGGCTGTATTGCAAGAGCTCTTGCAATACAGAGTCGCTGTTGTTGACCGCCAGAAAGACTCATCCCAGGTTTTTTCAGATCGTCTTTTACTTCATCCCAAAGATATGACATTTCAAGACAGCCTCTAACTATTTCATCAATTACCGCTTTGTTTCTAAGACCGTTTAACTTTAGTCCTGCAGCAACGTTATCATAAATAGACATCGTAGGAAAGGGGTTAGGTTTCTGGAAAACCATTCCTATTTTTCTTCTAAGTACTATCGGGTTTTGCTCATTTGAGTACAAATCTTCATCATCAAGCAACACTCTTCCAGTAACTGTTGCGCCTTTTGTTAATTCATGCATCCTATTGAGACACCTAAGCAGAGTGGTCTTGCCACATCCAGACGGACCTATCAGAGCAGTAACTGCTTTATCTTTGAATTTCATACTGACATTTTTTACCGCCTCAATTCCATTATAGCTTGCAGTAATATTTTCTGCAATCAATTTGTAGATTGGATCTGTTGGTTTCAAACTAGCAGTTGGGCTGGAAATATTTTCTATTGTTGCCATTTTTGTACCCTCTTTGAAGTCCTAAAGTAAAATCCAATACCTCGTCCACGTTTTCTCAAAAAGATGTATCGTACTGCAATATTCAATGAAAGTACGATCAATATCAAGATCATCGCTGCTCCCCATCCTTGGGCTTGTGCACTGTCATATGGTAACAATGAAAGCCTCCAGATTAGAAGTGGTAATGCATCTATTGGTCCATAAAATCCACTAAAGAACTGAATGCTTCCAAGTATGGTCATAATAAGAGGGGCTGTTTCTCCTCCGATTCTTGCTACTGCAAGCATTATTCCTGTTATCAAACCGCTTTTTGCACTTGATAACACAATACGTGTGATGATAACCCATCTTTTGATTCCAAGGGCATATCCTGCCTCACGGTAAGTTATTGGAACAAGTTTAAGCGATTCTTCAGTGGTTCGGGCAATTATTGGTAGCATTATGATTGAAAGTGCAAACGCACCAGCCCAAAGAGAAAAGTGACCCAGCACAAGAACTATGATAAGAAACGCAAAAATCCCTACCACTATAGATGGAAACTCAGCCATCACATCATTAAAAAATCTAATTGACTTTGCATATCTATTATCTCCGAACTCTGAAAGAAAAATTCCTGATAACACACCGATTGGAATTCCTATCATACTTGAAGTAGCTATTGTTAACAGAGTTCCTTGAATTGCAGGACCTATTCCACCTTCTCCTGTTCCTATAGCACCAGGAACTCGAGTTAGAAATTCTATGCTTATGGCAACAGAACCGTTTTTGAATACCTCAAGGAGAATACTTCCAAGTGGGATAATTGCTATTATAACAAAACTAAACACAATGCCTTTAACAATTTTGTCGATGAGCAGTCTTCTACCAACATTGTATCTAAAATGTGTCCTAAACTCTGCTCTTTGTTCTCTAGTTATCATGCTTGTACAGCTCCTTCGTGTGACTTCAGCACCCTTGCAACAAGCAGGTGAGCTACTACGTTTATTGACACAGCTACAATGAAGAGGATCAATCCTATTCCGATTAAGGCATGAATATGAAGACCTACAGGAGATGCTTCATTGAATTCATTAGCAATTATACTGGCCATAGTCTGTCCAGCTTGTAATAAGGAGGTTGGAATCGCGCTTGCTCCAGTTGCGTTGCCTATCATCATTGTTACTGCCATGGTTTCCCCAACGGCCCTGCCAAGACCAAGTATCGAGGCTCCAATTAGTCCTGATTTAGAGTATGGAATTACTGCCATCTTGAATACCTCCCATTTTGTTGCGCCTAGCATGTATGCAGCCTCTCTTTGGCTATTGGGAACTGCAAGCATTATTTCTCGTGAGACAGAAGAAATTGTTGGTATTATCATGATAGCCAGAATTACACTGGCTGTGAAAATGTCTAAACCAAAAGGAGCGCCTGAAAAAAACCAAATGTTATCGCCAAACATATTATGAAGAGGCACTTCAATCCAGTCTTTGAAATATGTTCTAAATACAAAAAGACCCCAAAGACCGTAAATGACACTTGGCACGGCAGCAAGAAGCTCTATTACAAAGGAAAGTGGTTCGCGTAAAAACTTTGGAGCAAGCTCTGATAAGAACATTGCAATTCCCAAGCTTATTGGTACACCAATAACCATGGCAAGCCCAGCCGTCACTAGTGTACCTAGTATGTAAGGTGCGGCACCAAATGATTCTCGCCCTTCTACTGCATTCCAATCAGAACCTGTAAGAAAAGAAAATCCTTCTTCTTCCCACACAGGAAATGAACCTACTAAAAGCTCGTATACCATCAATGCGATAATTGCCAAAACATATGTTCCAGCAATGGTTACACCTATCTTGAAAATTTTGTCTGTGATGATGGATCTTTTCCTAAGACCTGCGGTTATACTCAATAATACAATTGTTCTTAGTAGCTAATATCAGAAATACGACCATAATTTATACATCTTCATAGACGAATATAGATCTATATAGAACACGGTCAAAACTGCTTTAATTACACCAATTACATAGAAACTGTTGGCAATATTAGAAGACGAAAAAGAGATCAGAAAGCTACAGCTTGTAGGGGGTTCAACCTACGTACTATCATTACCAAAGAAGTGGGTCGACGAGATGAATCTTCAAACTGGAGACCAAGTTTCTATAATTAAAAATACAAATAATTCATTATCGCTTTTCCCTATGGACGCAGTACAAACCAGAGTCATAAGATCAAGAGCAACTGTTAGCCAGAAAGATACCCTTGAGTCCATTAAAAGAAAAATTATTGCCATGTATCTTGCTGGTTATCAGATAATAGAAGTTAGAACTAAAGTGGGAAGGATTCAACCTAATCAGAAACAAGCTATAAGAGATTTGGTAAGAACCAATATGATTGGAACTGAAATAGTTGAATCTAGTCCAGAATCAATAACTATTCAAGTTCTGACAAGTTTGCCTGAGCTTTCTATTAATGATGCGCTAAAGCGGATGTTTTTGCTCACATCAACAATGCATAGGGATGCAATTGAGGCATTAAAACAAATGGATACAGAGCTTAGTGATGAAATTGCTCGTTTAGATGATGAGGTTGATCGCTTCAGTTTGTACATTATGAGAAATCTCACACTTGCAGTTCAACATGAAAAAATATTACATGACATTGGACTACAAAAACCAGCGGATTGTATAAGCTACAGAATAGTTGTCAAGTGCGTAGAAAGAATTGCTGATCATGCAGTATCAATAGCAAAGAGAGTAAGGCTCCTGAAATCCACAGTAGATCAAACACTGCTACAAAAAATTACCAAGCTAAGCGAAGATTCCCTCAAGGTCTTTGAGGATTCTATTGCAGCATTAAACAAGCGGGACTATATTCTTGCAGATACAGTGGCATCCGAAGCCAACAAAATAGCAGAAAAGGAAAAAGAATTTACAGATAATCTAGAAGAATCAAAGAAGTATTCCAGTGTGATAAAGTTTGTTTTGGAAGATATTCGTAGAACTGCAGAGTATTCAAGTGATATTGCAGAAGCTGTAATTAATGAGACTGTTCAAGATGTCATTTCAGAAAAGAGCGTTCAAGAATAAAACACTGCTTTTAGTCACATAAGATTTCTTGATATAGTTTGCATTTCAAATACTTGCATTGGAAGAAATACTTGTAGTTAAAAATTTGACAAAGCACTTTACTAAAAAAGGGCTTTTTTCCTCTTCAAAAACTATCATTCGGGCAGTTGATGGAGTCTCCTTTTCTTTAAAAAAAAGCGAGGTTCTCGTACTAGCTGGTGAATCAGGATCTGGCAAAACCACCACAGTTAGGCTTATTTTGAGAGCAATCGAGCCAGATTCTGGAAAGGTTTTCTTTGATGGCACCGAGATTGGTCAAGATAGTAAGAGCCTTGAAAAACTTAGAATGCAGTGCCAGATGGTACACCAAGACCCTTATGCCTCGATTAATCCACGCATGAAGATATCAGATATCATAATGGAGCCACTTGAGATCCACAAGATCGGTACAAAAAAGGAGAGGAAAGAAATGGTTCTTGATGCATTACGTGAAGTAAGGCTTGAACCTGCTGAGGAAATTTTTAGAAAATTCCCCCATACACTTTCGGGTGGGCAGAGACAGAGAGTGGTTATTGCAAGAGCACTTGTTTTAAAACCAAAACTGATCATTGCAGATGAACCAGTCTCTATGCTTGATGTCTCAGTTAGAGCCGAAGTACTGGAACTTATGCGCGAGCTGCAAGAAAAACATGGAATCTCCTACATTTACATAACACATGATCTATCCACAGCAAGGTATCTTGGACAAAAAATTGCCATCATGTATTTAGGAAAAATTGTAGAAAGCGGACCTATTGATGATGTTTTGTTACATCCAAAGCATCCATACACTCAGGCACTAATTGATGCTATTTCTGAGCCAGACCCAGACAATCTTTTCCGAGAAAAAAAGATCAGAATCAATGAGCCACTAGATATTGACGTCTACCAAGGATGCAGGTTTCGTGCAAGATGCCCATATGCAATTGAAAAATGCAAGGAAGAGCCTCCACTTGAAGAAGCAGGGACTGACAGACTTGCTGCATGTTTTGTTAAATTAGATTAGTTTGCTACAGGTGGCACACTGGATTGTTTGTATGTAACAACTTGAGAGAGACCATTCT
>JBQTIK010000103.1:0-12836 GCA_052388195.1 Nitrososphaerota archaeon
GCGTCTATTGCCATCCATGTTACTATAGTATCACCAAGTGGAAAAGCAGACGGGGAATCGTTTGTAATCAATGACACCCCAATAAGATCATCAGCTGTTGCGTCTCCAATTGGGATAATGTTTGCAACTGGACCTAGTGCTTCAAAGACTAGATCAGAAGGAACTGTGATCGAAGGTGCAGTTGTGTCCACTACAGTTATTTTTTGAGTTGTAGTTGCAGAATTTCCATGTGTGTCAATAGCAGTCCAAGTTACTATAGTATCACCAAGCGGAAATGTAGCAGGAGCATCACTTGTGATTGATTGTATTCCAATTACATCTGTTGCAGTAGCCTCTCCAATGTTTACAGTGTTTTGTGATTCACTAGTTGCTTCCACCGTAATATCTAATGGTGCAGTAACAAGCGGGCTTGTTGTATCTTGAATTGTTACGGTTTGAGTTGCACTAGCAGAGTTTCCCGAAGTATCTACTACAGTCCAAGTGACTGTAGTCATGCCAAGCAGAAATGCATCAGGGGAATCGTTTGTTATAGATTCTATATCTATGATATCAAATGCAGTTGCACTACCAAGTGGTACTATATTTAGTGCGGGATCGGTTGCTTCAGCAACAATGTTCTTTGGCACGTTGATCTCAGGTGCAGTTGTATCTACTATTGTTACTGTCTGATTACCAGAAACCGAGTTTCCTGATGTATCCACTGTAGTCCATGTTACTATTGTATCACCAAATACAAAGTCTACTGGTGCGTTGTTTGTAATTGAGGAAATTCCAATGATGTCCTCTGCTGTTGCCTGCCCTATAGATACTACATTATGATCAGGGCTTGTTGCTTCTACAGTCACGTCCGCAGGAAGAATAAGAATCGGTATGGTGGTATCAATAACGCTTACTTTTTGCGTTGCAACTGCAGAGTTTCCTGCAGCATCAATTCCAGTCCATGTTATTATTGTATCACCAAGTGGGAAGGTTGCTGGTGCATCGTTTGTAATTGTAACCAATTGAATGTCAGTTGTTGTTGCATCTCCAAGCGGTACAGGATTGTCTGTAGTGGAAACGGCCTCAAAGACAACATCTGCTGGAGGAGTTATTGATGGGGCTGTATTATCAATTATTTTGACATTTTGTGTGTCAACTGCAATGTTTCCAGCGGTGTCAGTTGCAGCCCAAGTTACCGTAGTTACGCCAAGTGGAAAAGCTAGTGGTGCATCACTTGTAATTGATTTTATCTCGCCATTGTCAGTTACTGTTGGATCACCTAAAATTACAACATTATTTGCAGAGCTTGTGGCTTCCATCACCACATCAGCTGGAGCACGGATCTTTGGCTTGGTGGTATCCTGAACAGTAACTACCTGCTTTGTAGTTGCAGAGTTGCCGGCAGAATCAGTTGCAGTCCATGTTACTATGGTATCACCAAGCGGGAAAGTTTCCGGTGCATCGTTTGTGATAGATACTACACCTATTGCATCAGATGTAGAAGGCGTACCAAGAGCTATGGAACTAGAAGGATTTGCCGCCTCCACTGTTACAGATGGTGGGGCAGAGATTACTGGTGATGTAGTATCTCTTACAGTAACTCGCTGTGTTGCCTGTGCAATGTTTCCTGCAGCATCAGTTGCAGTCCAAATTACCGTTGTTATGCCAAGTGGGAATTTTTCTGGCGCGTTGTTGGTAAGTGAAGCAATTCCGCTGGCATCAGTTGCTGTTGCCTGGCCTATGGAAACGGTGCTTAGTATGCCGTTTGCTTCTGAAGTCACATCAGAAGGCGCGCTAATTGTTGGGTTGGTTTTATCGTTTGGCAAGGGCTTGAGTGGTGTTAGAGGTGTTTCTGTTAGTGGTGTCGTTGTTGTATAACCAAACTTTTGAATTCTGTGGTTGCTGCTGTCTGCCACAAACACGTTTCCTGTAGAATCAAGCACTACATCTCTGGGATTGTTAAAGTTGCCATTTGTTGTTCCTTGGGTTCCCCAAGAACTCAAAGATTTTCCGTTCCTATCTATTTTATGAATTCGGTTGTTTCCAGTATCTGAGATATAGATATTGCCAGAAGAATCAACATCTAGTCCTTGCGGGTACTTTAAACTACTGCCAGACGATACGTCAAAGGTCTTTATGAAAACTCCGTCTGCAGTGAATTTTTGAATCCTGTTGTTGCCAGAGTCTGACACATAAACACTTCCTTGAGTATCTGCTGCAACACCACGTGGGTTAACAAATTGTCCATCTCCAAGTCCACTAACTCCCCAAGATAACAAGAACTTGCCATCTGACGTGAATTTTTGTATCTTATTGTTTCCAGTATCAGCAACATAAACATCACCGGAAGAATCAACTGCAATTCCCTGTGGCAACATAAACTGACCTGATCCCTGTCCCTTGCTTCCCCATTGTGTGATGTATTTGCCGACAGTATCAAACTTTTGAACTCGGTTCAAGTCATTATCAACAACATAAACATAATCTCCTCCAATTGCAATTCCAGCAGGTGCTTGGAACTGCCCGTTTCCAGAACCCTTTACTCCCCAAGTATGCAAAAAGTTTCCATCGTTGTCAAATTTTTGAATTCGTCTGTTTCCATAATCTGAAACATAGACATTTCCGCCAGCATCTACAGCTATATCCTGTGGAAATGAAAATAGGCCAGTTATCTGAAGTCCTTGTGAGCCCCACTGGGTGATATAAGACGGAGCAGTTTCAGCAGCAGAATAAGTAATCGTACTAAATAGTAAGATAGCTACAGTCCCAAGTACTACAAGTGGGAGCCTTTTCAACTCTCATGAATTACAAAATACCAAAAAGATCTCTAAAGTTAGGAATTGTTTGGGTTTTTGTCAATTTAGGTCAATTTAGAAGGGTCTGTTGACCTCTCTTGTAAAAACATAGCTTGCTAAAGCAACCATGGCGCCCACAAATCCGACAATTACTACAACTTCCATGGCTACAGAAATAGTTTGTACAGTTCCAGTCATCATCTCCCGAATCAAAAGTACGGAATAAGTCACAGGATTCAGCTTTGCTACAAAGGCTAGCCAGTCTGGCAAAAGTTCAAGTGGAAAGAGGGCAGGGCTTAGCATAAAAAGCGGCATGCCAAGAAAGTTGATTATCCCCCAAAACGTTTCTTGTGATTTTGCCGTAGCTGCCACAACCACAGAAATTCCAGAAAACCCAAGTGAAAATGCAATCACAATCAACATTATGGGTATGAACATCAAGGGGTTGGAAAAGCTTACGCCAATTGCAAGTGCGATTCCCAAGACTAGACTTGCTTGCAGTGCAGAGATCAAAGATATTGCAAGCATCTTACCTATTGCAATTGATGATCTAGAAATTGGAGATACTAGTGCCTTGTTCATAAATCCATATCTTCTATCCCACAATGTGTTGACTCCACCAAAGATGCTTGTGAAAATTGCAGTAAGAATGATCACGCCAGGAGCCATGAATTCTATGTAGGACAGATCATATCCTACAGATTGTATCAACGGCTGTGTTCCTGCAAATGTGTTTCCAATTACTATGATCCAAATTGCTGGCTGGATTAATCTTATCAGTACACCGCTTCTTGACTTGCGGTATCTTTTCATTTCTCTCCAGAAAATTGAATATGTGTCAGAAATAATCAAGCCCTTATCCTCCTCATTTTTTCTTGTTCTTTTTTTCTGTTGTAGCTGCCATTTTCATCACGCAGCTCTCTTCCTGTGTGTGAAAGAAAGACATCATCAAGAGTGGGTCTTGTAAGTGATATCGACTCTATTTTTATTCCAAGGGTAGTTGAAATCTCAAATATTTTTGGCATCACTTGATCCCCGCTTGTAGAAAAAACTGTAACCTCGTCACCGCTTGTCTTTATGTCCTTTACAAGAGGGATTTTTTTCAGCTCAGAAAGCAGGTTTTCCAGTTTCATGTCAGAATTTACCTCAAAGACCACAACCTCATTTCCAAGTGCACTTTTGAGCGACTTTGGAGTCCCCGTAACCTTGATCTTGCCATAGTCAATTATTGAGATATTGTCACAGAGCCTGTCAGCTTCTTCCATGTAGTGCGTGGTGAGAAATATCGACATTCCAAATTCTTTGTGTATGCTTTTGATGTATTCCCAGATCTTGTATCGCGTCTGTATGTCCAGCCCCAGTGTTGGCTCGTCCAAAAACAGAACCTTGGGCCTATGTAATAGTCCACCGGCAATGTCAAGCCTCTTTCGCATTCCACCAGAATACGTAATTACAGAATCACGCTGTCTATCTGAAAGCTCAACAAGTTCTAGGAGTTCATCTACTCGCTTTTTTACCAAATCTTTTTGAATGTGGTTTAGTTTTGCCTGTAGCTCTAGGTTTTCTCTTCCTGTAAGATATTCATCTACTGTAGATTCTTGCTGCACATAGCCAATTTTTTCTCGAACTTTTTTTGCTTGTGTAACAACATCAAAGCCAGCAACATGCGCAATGCCAGATGTCGGTTTTAACAGTGTAGTTAGAATCATAATTGTCGTGCTTTTTCCTGCTCCGTTTGGTCCCAAAAAACCAAAGATCTCACCATCGTTTACTTGGATTGAAACTTCATCAACTGCCTTTACCCCCGTGCCATAAGTCTTAGAAAGTGATTTTGTCTCTACAGCTAGCAATGATGAAGAGGCATTTTGTGCGCTATAAATTGGTAAGCAAAAAAAGTGTATGTAAAATCAATCGGATTTTTTATACTCGTCTTTTGCAAGCCTAAGGATGACTTTTTCACCCACGCCCCAGATCTCCGACTTTGGGAAAGTTTTGGAGTGTATCAGCCCTGAGACTTCGATTGATTCAAGCTCGTTGGTGTCTTGATTTCTGTTTAGTTTTTTTATCTTGCCAATCTTGTGACCGTCTATATCTACAACCAAAACATCTTTTCGTATGGGTGGAGTACCAAGTAAAACCGATTCCTCTGTAATTTTGTCGATATAATCACGCGACAAAAAGTAATCCCTGTGAAAACCTTCATGCACTGTAATTCCAGACACTTCTAACGTGTTTGGGTTTATGTGCAAGTGCTTTATTTTTCCATATTGGATTCCTTCTCTGTCTGTTACTTTTTTGCCACAGAACTCATCCGCTGTGTGTTGGTTAGGGTCTATCGCTTCAAGGTGCGTTGCCATGCCTAGGACTATTTCTTTTAGTTTATTGAATCGGATATCAGAGTTTTCAATCCAAGGGGTTAAATTCTTTAGAACAAAACGACGTGTATGAAGGCTGAGGATGGAGAGGTCTTCAAGGCCGTTTTAACTACAAAGGGCCGCAAGACTGGCTCGCCACATGGTGTAGAGCTAAGGGCTGTCTTTTACAATGATAAAATCTATTTTTCACGACGAAACTCACAAAGCGACTGGCTGAAAAATGCGATCTCCAATCCAGAAGTAAAAGTAGAATATAATGGTGTAACATTTTCTGGAGTTGCATCTTTAGTCACAGACAAAAACCTAGCACAAAAAATTTCGCAGCTAAAGTATGCCGATAAAAGATCTGAAGAATCAAGAGTTGTTTTACAAGTTACGTTATGTGAATGATTGTTGTAACTCCTCGTCTATCGTACTCTTGACCCTCGTGCATCTCTGCCACTATAACCGTAAAAGAAATGAGGTCGCGCTGTTGGCACTCTTGGGCATTCATGCTTAGGTGTAAATCAAGCATCTCAAACTCTTGATCCATTATACCTGATTCATCAATGGAGACTCCTTTTGCGGTTGACTTTATCAAAAAACGCTGATCCTTTTGATGCCAGCCAAGTTTAGTTTTACGACCCTCTCTGCCAACAGATTTTATGTTGATATCTATGAGACCGGGTTTTGCTACTGTATAGCCAGAGCTTTTATTGACAAAGACTCCAATCTGAAATGGATAACCAGCAGTGCTTTCTGCCATCTTTTGAATTCCATCGTCCATCACTACGTCCACTCCCTTTATTGTGGTGGCCACTTTTGCAATCCACTCGTTTGTTCTTTCAACTATTGCAAAAATTCTATCACGTCTCCTCTTGTCTTCTTCTTGAGGAAGTTTGTAATAATCAACCCAGGCAAGGTAGTCGTTGCTGATGTCATTTATGAACTGAACACACGTTACCTTGTAGTCTTCAACACTGCTTGCCTTTTCTGACCCTTCGTCATATGGCATGCCATCCTTGTCAAGTGGTAACATGACATATACCCAAATCCACATCTAAAAAAGATAACCTGAATAAATATATGCCAAAATTTGAATTCCAAACTATGAGCTTTTCCACATTGACAGAAGATCTACAAAAAGAACTAAAATCAAACATGCCACAAATCAGATTTTTGCTAACAAAGAATCCAGCACTTGCATATACCACAATTAACGAGATTGCAACAAGGGTGGGAAAAAAGTACAACATGGTATTATCATTAAACTTTCCACAAAAAGACAAGATCAACGACTTTGAGTCTTATGGAACAGAAAATATCAGCATGGTCATAGACAAAACCAAAAAGACATTTCCAATTAAAAGAGAGATGATAAAATCAAAGGCACTGGAAATTTTTGGAAATGTAAAAACTGAAGATGCCTATATGTACGAAGGAAAAGAAGGGGTCAAGGTATTTTTTGATTCTGGCAGAATAGACATTCTTCCTCATTCACTTCACGTATGGTGTAAGTTTGATCAAAAGGTAAAGGAATATTGTGACTGGCTTTTTACAAATTGCTATTACCCAAAGCCAGGCGTAGAAGGCGCAGTAAGCGAAGTAAGCTCATAAGTGTATTGCAAATTCCCCTCTATATCATACACCTCAGCCTTTACAGGAAGTGGAAGGTTGTCTACAATCCAGAACTTGGTTTGTTTGTCACCAATATCATATGATATAGTAAAAGCATCGGCAGAGCCAAATCTAAAGGAGGTCTGACCATGTTCTGTAACTGTGATTTCCTGTGTTATTGCACCGATAAACATGGTTCCCCAGACAGCCTTTTTAACAAGATATCTATCTTCAAGTGCAAGATCCCTTATAGAAAAAATTGTCTGATCTAGTGTTGTAAAATATGGTCTTGCATCATCTGATACTTCACCAAAAGTGTATGCACTGCTAATTGGAACTGCTTGTGTTATCTGTGTACCAGATTGAGGGTGAGTAATCTCCACACGTATTTGCTTTTCAGGTTGACTTGACAAAAATTCTATTTTTGCAGAAAATTTCATTGTGTCAGTATTGATGGTGTAATGCAAGGTTGGATTGTACTCCACTCCCTTCCCTATGTGCCACCTACTTGCCTCGCGTGGAATTATGTTTTCTTCTGCTCCTGGCAGTCCTGCAAATAGCGGGGCCCAAAGTAAACCTATTACTCCTGCCCCCATCATCACAAAAAATACGGCAATCTTTACTTTGTTATTCATGCATTATCGGCGTTGTTCCAAAAAGTCCGATATGTTTCATTTATTGTATAGCTTTAATCTCATTATAACCAAAGCTGGAGCAACAAAATACATTCCAATATTTAGCAAAATTATACCTATTCCATATCCTAACATTTCAGTCTCTGAATCAATATTGACATAGTTTAGAATTGAAAGTGTCGTGATTAGTGGCGTTATGCTAGTCTTGACAACCTCCCTAAAGAGTGGATTTTGTGTTTCCCAGTCTGCTACTGTAGGTGCAAACGAATAGTATACTGAATTAAATGCAGTCATAAACGCTGCTCCAGATTGTGTCTGCATTACTACGTTGTCTCTTGTCTCTCTTAGCATCTGAACTTGGGGTGCCAATTCAGAACCAAATGCCGCAGTTGCAATAAGGCATTGTTTTGGTGTTGGTGTGGGGGTAGGTGTTGGAGTTGGTGTAGGTGTGGGAGTGGGTGTTGTTACTGGCGGAGCTTTTCCTTCTTCAATTGCAACGTTAATTCTAAGGGATCCACTTTTTTCAGGATCAGGTGCAACACCGTCTGGGCCAGTTCCATAAACATGAATAACATAGTGAGCCGTTCCTTTTGGTTCCTTGACATCCATGAACCTTAGATCTTTTCCATCTGGTGTAAATAGATGATCTCTTCCCTCTTCATTTGAAAGTGACCTCAGTGGAATGTCTTGTTCATCTACAACAAATATGTCATAATGAACATCAGACTCAAACTGGCTCTCAGCAAACCACTTGTTAAATTCCAAGTTCCATTGGATTTGGCAACCAGGTTTAGGATTCTCAGGAGAATATCTATAATCTACAATCATCTTGCCAGAATCCAAGTTTGACGAGCCTCTAACAAATGTACTATCGGGAGGACATTGTTCTTCAGTAGCCGTTGGCGTTGAAACGGTTTCTAGAAAGTCTGGAGGGTTTGCAGTATTTCCGTATTCTAATAGTTCAAATTCATATTGAACAGGAATACTTCCTGTCGTTACATCCACAAAGGTAAGAGCTTTGACTGGAAATGGAAAGTCATCTTTTACCCAGATCTTGTTGTCGGCTCCTTTATGCCAACCTACAACATGTGTTTCAAAGGTACCTGCTGGAACAGTAACTGTTTCTGTAGTGCCTAGTGGCCCTACTACCATTCCTCCAATGGATCCTATCTTACCCCAACCAGATGTTGCAGAAAAGTCCTTTGGTTCTATTCGTGTTGCAAATCCTGAGAGCCACACTAGTGATGATTTGTATGCAGCCCGATATTCTGATAGATTATCACTTCCACCAAGTGGCTCTGGGGCAACTCTTCCAATTATCATGTCACCTCTTATTTTTTTATCACCATCTATGACAAGAACCTGTAACTGCCAATCACCTGTTTCTGCCTTTCCTTCAACCCAGAAATCCATTTCAAATTCTGCACATTTTTTGTAATCAAAGTGGCAAAGGGTGTACCTGAAATAATCTCCTTGCTTTAGTCCTTCACCAACATACCAAGTGTTTGCTGCCAAAGCAGCATTCATTCCCAGTGGACTAGCTAACAAGATTATAAAAAAAGTAAAAGCTAAATACTTTTTCAAGTAGTTTCATAGGAAAAAATCCCATAGTTAAATCTTTCAAATAGGCAAATATAGTGGCAAAATATTATTTTGTGCATGTGCGAGTGTAGCAAAGTACACATGTATGAAGTTGAGTTTAAGCTTGATGGCATGGTTGTTGTTCCAACGCACAAAAATTGTGGAGATCGCCTAAACGAAAAACAGGTGGACAAATTCCAAAAAGAATTGGTAAAATCCTGGGGCATAGAAGAGGAAAAATAATCACAATAAGATTGGCAAAAAAGAAAAGAGAGGCGCTGTTATAACTTACTTCCTGTAGCCTTTTGTAGTTTCTTTACAAACACTAGCTTTACAAGTGCAGGTGCCATCGCAATAACATGCTCCTTGTTCTTCACAGTCACAAAGGCTATCTGTTCCCGTTGGAGAACCACATCCACATGATGCATCTGTCATATCTTGGGGATCTCTTACATGGTTTTAAAGTTTATCAAAAAATCGTAAAATGTTGAAACGGCGTTATAGATCTTTAATTTTTTGTCACTGATAATAGCTCATTTATAGTTTTTAAAATGGATACAGCGTGACGTTCAACTTCCAGCGGATCGCTTTCTGCATCCAAAGCCACTTTGAGAACATGTACGTACTCTAAGTTGCGGTGTATTGTATCTTTGATTTTGATCATATTATTTCGGTTTGTATAACCAAGGTAAAAATAGCAATCAGAAAGAAGTGAATTTTCTATCAGATAATCATACTTTTTTTTGATTATCTTTGAGTGACCATTTGCTTCTACCATATCAGAAAAGCCTATTGTAGATTTGAACATTCTAGAAAGAAGCGATGTTGTAGCTCTTTCTATCCCAAGACACTGGTGCACAACAGCAAAGCTTTCGTTTATTCGATTCTTTTCAAATCCACGAATAAGATCCAGCATGTGTGTAGGGCTTGGTCGTTTTGAGTTCACTAAAGAAATTGCATCTGCAAGAAAATATGCTGCACATTTTAGCCACAAAGGTGCAAGTGGATCCGAAGTTTTAACCCCTTCTCTTGCTTTTGTTGTGTACATTCCTGCGTCTACAAGGCAGCTTTGGAGGTAGGAGTTTGAAATTTTGTAACTCTTTTCTTTGATCTGTGATAAAAACATGTGAAGCTTCCACTTGTCATCTGATAGAATTTTAATGTCTTGTATCTGTCTCAAAATTCCAGAGTTGGTTTCAGAAAGTGATCCATGATGTAGTTTTATTAGCTCGCCTTCCACCTCATGCACAGATTCATATTCTTTTTTATCGTCAAATATAGTAATGTTATACTCGCAGCACTCAAAGTTAATTCCGTTACTTCGACATCCTCCAAGTCCCACTGGTAAATGTGAAAGCGAGAGTTTTTCTAGAAGAGTTTTTAGATCCACAAAAATTTTACTTTAATTTTTTGCTATAAAGTATCCAAGCTGTTAAAGTTTACAAATCTATGCAATGACAAAACATTGCTTTAAATTGCGATTCTTTATGGCTTTTAGCAAGCTCCTGTGGTGTAGTCCGGCTAAGCATACCGCCCTCTCAAGGCGGTGATCCCGGGTTCAAATCCCGGCGGGAGCACTAGATTTTTTGTAATTGAACTAGCATACAAAAATACTAGTAAAAGGAAATACGACATATGGTTGGACCAAAAGATGGGGGATTTGGCTTTGATGGCACTCCGAAATATTCAGAATTAGAAAATAAAAACGCCATCTGCGTTCAATGCCAAGCAGGACAGCATGGCAAGTGTCTTGCTAAAAACAATCAACAAACATTGTGTGATTGTGAGCTGTGTCTTTTATCCTAGACTTTGCTTTCAGTTTCTAAAAACCTAGTGCTGTAAAATTTGTTCTGATATTTCAGTATGACAGATTAGTACTAAAAATTTAAATTCTATAATTGAGATGACAAAAAAGACTCATTGTTAACATTGTGCAGATGTGCCTGATAATGTTAAAAGAAAAATTCAGAAAAAGATATGGCTATTCCCTGTAGAAGCATCAAGTTTACCTAATAGTATGGCATTTAATTACCTGTAAAAACATGTCACAATCCCTGCCAATAAAAAGAATCCTGATTTTAGGTGGGGGATTTGCAGGTGTAAATATTCTCAGAAACATACAGAAGAGCTTTGAGAATTGGCCCAACGTGAAGATAAGTATGGTGAGCAAGGACAATTTTTTTTTATACACCCCGATGTTGCCAGAGGTTGCCTGCGGCATACTGCATCCAAATGACATTACTATTCCCATACGCAGATTGTGCAAGCAAGCAGAATTTTATCAGGCAGAAATTTCGTCAATTGATCTCAAACAACAGTTGGTAACCATCACTAGAATTTTTGACGGAAAAGTACACGCGCTTGAATACGATTATCTTGTGTTAGCATTAGGAAGCGATACCAACTTTTTTGGAAATGATAATCTTAAAACACACTCCTTTGTCATCAAGACAGTCGAAGATGCAATAGCAATCCGTACTCAGGTCATAAACATGCTTGAAAACGCCGCACAAACAAGTGATCGTGAATTCCAAAAGAGAATGGTGACATTTGTCGTAGCTGGTGGAGGGTTTGCTGGCGTAGAAACAATTGGTGAGTTGAATCATTTCGTACGAGAAGCTGTCAAGAATTTCTATCCCAGCATTGGTGAAGATAAGGTAAACATGATTTTAGTAACTGCTCAAAGCGGGATCTTACCTGAGCTTGGTGACAAGTTGGCACAAGTTGCTTTCAATTACCTAAAAGAAGTTGGTATCAAAGTGATAACAAATACTAGAGTAGCTGATGCTGATGAAAGTTTTGTGATTCTCAACAACGGTGAAAAGATTCCTTCGTATACCTTAATCTGGACAGCTGGCACTACAGTTGAGTCTGTAATTGAAAAATTAGACTGCCAACATGAGAAATCTGGTAGAGTGATTGTAGACAAGTACCTGAGGGTTTTAGGAAATCCAAACGTGTATGCTTTAGGAGATTGTGCTTCTATCACAGATCCTGCCACCGGAAAACCATACCCACCTACTGCACAGCATGCGATACATCAAAGCAAGGTAGTTTCTCACAATCTTTTTGTCGCATTAGGAGGCAAAGATCAGAAAGAGTTTGTCTTTAAAAGTCGTGGAATGATGGCAACAATAGGAAACAAAGCTGGGGTTGCAGCCATTTTTGGAGTATACTTGAAAGGAGCTCTTGCGTGGTTTTTGTGGAGAACATACCACTGCTTGCAGATACCCAATTTAGAAAAAAAGACCAGAGTATTAACTAGTTGGACGATCGTTTCCATTTTCAGAAGGGATTTGACCTTTGTCGGTAAGATAAAGAAGAAGACATTAACAAAAATAGAGATAAAAGACAACGCGCCATCCATAAAGGACTTTTTCCGAACTTTGTGAATTATCTTCTATTAGAAAATCCATTCTTCTTTTTGAATATATTGTAAACTATTTTTATACCGATATTAACTATGATTGGTATTGGAAAAGCAAGCCTGTTTTATGTGTAAGATTGAATTCGCACCAGACAGTAAGAAAATTGGAATAAATGATTTTATCATATCCAAGATTCCCATACCAAATGGCTTTGCTTTTTCTACTAAAATTTGCACAAATTGCTTCAACTCACTAAAAAAGAACTCTGCTATGAAAACAGAACAAGTTACAGAATTTGAAGAAAGATCAATTGAGCTAGAACCTCCCTCAAATCAATTTAAAACTCAATCAGATAGTGTGGTTATCCATTTCAAAAATGAAAATATTGCGGTTTTGCATAAAACCTCCGATAGAGCTGACGAGTTTATCTCTGCACTAAATTCGTTAACAAAGGCGGGTTATCGTCTGATGTCAATAGAGAAGGGTGATTCTTCACCAAATTCCAAT
>JBQTIK010000104.1:0-4996 GCA_052388195.1 Nitrososphaerota archaeon
AGAATAGATCAATCTACCAATTTATATTCAATTCAATTCATCTGAATCTAGATTTGATACAAAAGATACGAATGACTACAAATGGCATATCTCTTTTTCAAAACGAAGACGTTATTCATCTTGATCCAAAACATGGAACAAACAACGGCATTTCTTTTGTTTCACATGCACATGTAGATCATTTGCACAACCAAAATGGGGGTTTGGTTTTGACCACAAGACAAACAAGGGAGATTGCAAAACTACGTGGATACCATATAGATAATTTTGTTGAAGAGTTTGAGAATTTTTCTATGTTAGATACAGGTCATATTTTAGGTGCACGTGGACTTTTGTTTGGTGACGACATATTCTATACAGGTGACATTTGTACACGGCAAAGAGGCTTTTTAGCAGGAGCAAGAGTGCCAAAATGCAAAACGCTCATCATGGAATGCACCTTTGGCCTACCTGAATTTGTCTTTCCAAGTGTGGAGGAGACCATAAAAAAAGTCAGCAGCATAATATCTGAAATGTATGCAAAAGGAAAACCTGTCATTTTACTTGGATATGAGCTTGGCAAGGCACAGGTTCTATCTTATCTATTTGCACACTGGGAGCCGCTTTATTACCACGATTCTGTCAAAAAAATAAACGATTTACATAGAAGCTTTGGAATTAATCTAAAAGATGTCATTGGCCATACTGAGGCTGAAAGTGCTGGCTTGCTTGACAAAAAGCCATGGATTATGATTGCACCAAACATGAGTGGGAAAAGCACTTTTGTAAACTATATGAAGTCAAAATACGATGCAATAACAATTGGCTTTAGTGGCTGGGCTCAGTCTAGCAGATTTGTGTTTGGCAGACAACATGATTATTCTATTGCCCTAAGTGATCACTGTGATTATAATGAGCTTATCGATCTTGTAAAAAGATCTAATCCAGAAAAAGTTTACACTGTTCACGGATTTGTAGATGAGTTTGCAAAAGATCTTGTCAAAATTGGATTTGACGCTCAACCATTACGCGAAGAATCACTTGACGATTTTTTCTAATATTAAAAAACTAAAACTTACGTAACGATCTGTTGTACACCACTCCAAATCGATGTGCCTCATCCCTAGCATGTTGTAAAATTTTTAATGCTGGATTATTTTTTGGCATCACAAGTGGTTCTTTTATTTTTGGAAGATACACTTCTTCATTTTCTTTTGCAAGTGAAACACATGGAATATCTGCACCTACGCTTTTCAATGCAGAGAGTGCTGCACTGAGCTGGCCTTTTCCTCCATCTATAAGTATCAAATCTGGCATTGGCGTTTTTTCAGTTCGTAACCACAGATAACGGCGCTTTATTACTTCCGCAATCATTGCATAGTCATCTCTTCCTTGAATAGATTTTATCTTAAATTTTCTATAGCCAGATTTAGCAGGTTTTCCATCCACAAATCTTGACATCGAACCCACCGCATACTGTTCACCATGGTTTGATATGTCAAAACATTCTATGGTTTTGGGGATATTATGCAGGTTAAGCTTTTCCTGTAATTCAATAAGAGCAGGCTCTGAACCCTTTGATTGGTAAAGTGTAATATTTTTCATGATAAGGTCGATCATTTCTTTACGGCTTCCTCCTGAAGGAACTATGATACTAACCTTAAAGCCTGCTGTCTTAGAAAACAATACTTCAAGAATCTCCTTATTTTCTGGCATCTCGCTTGTTACAATAAACTTTGGAATAGGGTTTGTACTGTAGTATTGGGAAAGAAAGTTCGAAAAAGAATTATCGCCAACAAGATCAAATGTAAATCTGTTTCGATCTTTTATTACCCCATTAATCTGTCTGAAGCTCATGACTATTGCAGTTTGGTCTTTTATTTTTATGCCAAAGTATTCATCGTCATAGTTTCTTGCAACCTCCATCTTTTGCCGTGTCTGGAGATTTTGTAATCTTTGCAGTGTGTCATAAATTTCCTTTGCCTTTTCATATTGCCGTGCTGCTGATGCATCTCTCATATCTTTTTCAAGTTTTTTACTAAAGTCTTCTAACTTTTCCTTTCCTTTTAAGATGGATACAAGGTCATCTACATGTTGACAATATTTTTCTTGAGCTTCTTTAAATTGACACGGTGCTTCACAGTTTCCAAGATGATACTCCAAACAAGCTTCTTTTGGAAGTTTTTTACAAATTCTTATTTTGAAAGTCTTGCGTAAAAGCCCAATTGATAGCATTTTTGAGCTGCCATATGTAAAAGGACCGTAAATTCTTCCATCTCCTAGGAACTCGCCAGCTCTTGTTCGCCTTGCCACCAAGAGTCGTGGGTATTCCTCATTGGTTATTCTAAGGTAAGTATAACGTTGCTGATCCTTTAGTTCTATATTAAAAACTGGTCTGTAGCGCTTGATCATATTTGCTTCTAGCAAAAACGCTTCACTTTCGTTGTCAGTTATAATGAATTCGATATCTTGTATTTTTTGCACGAGTTTTTGTGTTTTGTAGTTTTGGTTTTTTAGAAAATAAGATCGTACGCGATTTCTAAGGTTTTTTGCTTTACCAATATAGATTATTTTATTATCCTTATCCTTCATCATGTAGATTCCAGGTTGAGAAGGAATTGTTAGTTTTGAGATATCAATTGACATTTTGTAAAACCCTTTTGAGATACTGGCCAGTGTAGCTTTTTGAGTTTTGGGCTAGTTGTTCAGGCGTGCCACATGCAACTACCATTCCACCTGCATCGCCACCTTCTGGGCCAAGGTCTATAATCCAGTCTGAATTTTTTATTACGTCCATGTTGTGCTCTATTATGATCACGGTATTGCCAAGATTTACAAGTCTGTTCAAAACATCAAGCAGCTTTTGCACATCGGCAAAATGCAGTCCGGTTGTTGGTTCATCTAAAAGGTAAACTGTCTTGCCAGTATCTCTTTTTGAAAGCTCAGCGGCTAGCTTTACTCTCTGGGCCTCACCGCCAGAAAGAGTTGTGGCAGCTTGTCCTAGTTTGATGTATCCAAGCCCAACATCAGCAATTGTTTGCAGCTTTCTTTGGATTGCAGGTATGTTTGCAAAGAATTCCAAAGCTTCATCTACAGTCATGGAAAGAACATCTGAGATGTTTTTGCCCTTGTAGAGCACAGACAGCGTTTCAGAATTGTATCTTTTTCCTTTACCCTCATCACATATGACATAAACATCAGACAAAAACTGCATCTCGATTTTTTTAACGCCATCACCTTCGCAGGCAAAGCACCTGCCATCTGCCACATTAAAGGAGAACTGACCTGGCGTATAGCCACTCTCTCGCGCTGTTTCTGTATTTGCATAAAGTTCGCGTATGGGGGTAAATGCGCCAATGTATGTAGCAGGGTTTGAACGTGGCGTTCTGCCTATTGGAGACTGATCTATTCCTATTATTTTATCAATGTATTCCTTCCCAAGTATTTCCTTATGTTTTCCTGGTCTTTCCACAGATGTGTAAAAGTGTGCAGCAAGGGCATTGTATAAAATATCGTTTACAAGAGTTGACTTGCCAGAACCAGAGACACCAGTTACCGCAATCATCATACCCAGTGGAAACTCAACATCAATGTTTTTGAGATTATTTTCTGCAGCACCCTTGAGAACCAGTTTACCGTTTTGGTGACGATTCTTTTTTACGAGTTTGATTGCGTTGTGATTTTTCAGATATTCGCCTGTCAATGATTTGTGGTTGTTTAAGATTTCTTTGATAGTGCCTTCAAACACAACACTGCCACCATGAACTCCTGCTCCAGGTCCAAGATCTATTATCCAGTCAGAATTTCGTATAACCTCTTCGTCGTGTTCAACTACAAGTATTGTATTTCCAAGATCACGTAGTTTTGTCAGCGTCTTGATCAGCTTTGAATTGTCTCTTTGATGAAGGCCAATAGTTGGTTCGTCAAGAACATAAAGTACGCCAGTAAGATTAGAACCAATTTGCGTTGCAAGTCTGATTCTCTGTGATTCGCCTCCTGACAGTGTAGCACTAACCCTGTTTAATGTTAGATAGTTTAATCCTACATTTTTTAAAAATTCTAGTCTTGAGAGGATCTCTTTTAGTACTGATTTTGCAATGTATTTTTCAGTTTCTGTCAGCTTTAGGTTTTGGAAAAAGTCATAGCACGCATCAACGGAGAGATCACACACACCCATTATAGACACTGAGTTTATCTTAACGGCTAGGGCCTCGTCTTTGAGCTTTCTGCCTTTACAAGAATTGCATGGAGTCTCACGCATGAACCTTCTAAGCTCCTCTCTTTTTGATTCAGAGTCAGTTTCTACAAAATTACGATGTAAACTTGGTATGACACCGCTGAAAGTATTGGCATATTCCCACCTTGAGTCTGTTGTCTGCGATTCATAAGAAAACCGGACTACTTCATCGGTTCCATACAATATGACCTGCATTTGCTTTGGAGTCATCTTGTTCATTGGAGTCAACAAATCAAAGCCAAACTTTTTACCCACGTCTCTGAGAGTTTGTCTTCTAAATGATGAAAACCTGCCAGCCCACGGTATTATTGCACCGTCAAGTATGGATTTTGATTTGTCCGGAATCAGCAAATCTGGATCAAACTCCATCTTCATGCCAAGGCCATGGCACATCTTACAGGCACCAAAAGGTGAATTGAATGAAAAAGTTCTTGGTTCCAACTCTCCTATGGTGATCCCACAATACGAACAAGCATTGTTTTGTGAAAATACACTTTCATCATTTCCTGAAATCAACACAGAGCCTTTGCCAGCTTTTAACGCGTTTTGAACAGATTCAAAGAGCCTGCTTTTTTCTTCTTTTGATGCTTTTAATCTATCAACAACTATCTCAATATTATGGCGTTTTTGTTTATCAAGAGTTGGAATTTCGCCGTTTAGCTCAATTATCTCATTGTCTACTCTTATTCTGGCATAACCAGATTTTTTTACCTGCTCAAATAATTTTTCATAGGTTCCTTTTTTGCCGCGAATTAGGGGGGCAAGTATTAAGATGTTTTT
>JBQTIK010000105.1:0-1533 GCA_052388195.1 Nitrososphaerota archaeon
AAGCATTTTCGGCACTGGCTTATCTGCCGGATTGATCAATTACAGTCAACCTTTGTCTTATGCAGGCCTTGCCATTACATTTGGATTTAATTTGGTAACCTATTACAAAATAAGACAAAAACAAAAGATGCTCAATTAAAAACTTGAACAGCCAGCCAATGGGGATACGAGTTGTGTAACCAGCTGTCCAAGTTTGTGTTAGTAGGCGTCACAGCGTACCAGAGATGTGATCTCCGACCATCAAATGTCTTCAAGATTAAAAAACACAGTCTGCAATCATGCAAGTTTTGGTTCAACAGTTCTAGATCTTTCTTATATCCATGAAATAACCAGAATGAATCATGGAATCAAAAGAAAACTGTGAAACTTGTGCCTCATGCCCAACCGAAATGATGGTTCGTGGGCTAAAGAAACTATTTAGAAAGAACCAAAAATGATGCCAAGCTATCTTTTACAATATAGAAAGATATTACACCAAAATTTCAACGACCATGAAAGTATCGGGTGGCCAATCTGTAATGGTGAGATTAGGCCATATTGGGAACAAAAGTACAATGGTATACGAGCCACTTGCACTAGATGTGGAATTAATTGGCCAGAGTCATGATCTAGATCGCATGTGCAATTTTCACAAATTTTGAATAATTTTTCAATCAGGAATTTTTGTAAGAAATTGTAATTTTCATTCTAGTGCTCAGGGGAAGTCAATTTGAACTTCCTTGTCATGTCTCCCATTAAGATTCCGAATTTTACGCTAGGTTGGCCTCTTTGAACTCGATTTTTCGTACTATAGTGAATCAGATTGTTTCGGACGCATATTTTCTAGCCTTGACCAAATAATCCTCTATGTCATGTTCTCTAGCCAACTCATCCAGGTATAAATTATCGATGGAATCGGCAAATATTTTCAGCAATGCGATGCTTTCTTCCATATCTCTCTCTGTGTTGCTTTTCCAAAACTTTGCTGAATATAGCCTATTCTGTATTAAATCCTCTGGCGCAGCTACTCTTAACTCATAGTCTTTAATTTTGAATTTTCGAAGTCTTCCATAATCCCCACTGTAAGGTTCTGATATGACTTGCACGACAATAGCTAGATCCTTGTTGAGCCAAAGCCCGTTTGCTTCTCTTCCAAATCCAAACCTATTAAGCAATTTTTCAGCTATTGTTTTATTATCCACCACCAAGTCAATATCTGTAGTAGAAAATGTTCCTGCGGTGTAGAGATCTACTGCCTGTCCTCCTACAAGTATAGCTCCCACACCATTTTGTTTTAATGTCTTCGTAAGAAACCCTAGAAAGAGCATTCTCCGTTTGAAAGTGTCTTCCTCTTCTCTCAATTCCTTGTATTCGGGGGATGTTTTGAATCGAGTGCGCGTTTCACCTTCGGATTTATCTTCTGTCATATTTTAGAATAAACGTGTTACCTTTTTGTTCAAATAATTCATTGAAGGCTATTTTCGATGATGTAATAAGTGCAGACAACTCTCCTGGTATTCTTTTGGACATGATCTCATCTATATCTTGTTTTTC
>JBQTIK010000106.1:0-2356 GCA_052388195.1 Nitrososphaerota archaeon
GGCAGGTTTGATAAAATAATACTCGTGCCAATGCCAGATAAAGGGGGGAGAAAGAAAATACTAGAGATAAGCACAAAGGAAATTCCTATTGATAGAGAACCAAAAAGTGAATTAGGAAAGAATCCAGATTATGTGGATCTAGAAAAGATTGCCGATGCTACAGACGGCCTTAGTGGGGCAGATGTTGCAGCCATTGCAAATACTGCAGTATCTCTTGTGATTCATGAGTTTCTTGGTAAATACATGGATCAGAAAGAGGCAGAAAAAGAAGTGGATAATACCAAAGTAACAATGAGGCATTTTGAAGAAGCTGTAAAAAAAGTCAGGATACAAAAAGATCTCAAGATTGGTGAAAAGTTAGCCGTACCATACTACAGGTAATTTTCATAAACTCTTCTACAAAATTATACAAAAAGGCGTCAGGTAAGGGATTGGTACAAAAAGTTTGACACCCTCGCGGTTGTTGTCAAAAAATGGGAGTGAGTATGATTTTTCATTGATTCAATCAGTGAGTCGAGGTAGCAAAATGTGGATTTCCGCTCCTTTTCCTCTTCCTTCAGATTCAGCCCATATCTTTCCTCCGTGGTTTTCAACAATACCTTTACATACTGACAGACCAATGCCTGTGCCGCCATGTTCCCTTGTTGATGAAGTGTCCGCCTGATAAAATTTTACAAAAATCTTATCTAGGCTATTTTTTTCTATCCCAACACCATTATCTTTTATGATAACTTTTGCATGGGCGTTCTCAGCATAAGACTTGATGTGTATTTTGCCTTCTTCTTTTGGACAGAAATCTAGACTGTTTGTAACTATGTTTGACACCACTTGTTCTATTCTCAAGGCATCACAGAAACACGATAGATCTGGTTGTAAATCTGTTGTAATAGTAACCCCACAACGAGAGGCTTCTGGTTTTATCTCATCAATAGTTTTATTTATTAACTTTGCAAGATCATGTTTTTCTTTATTGAGCTTCAACTGCCCAAATTCGATTTTTTGTGCATCTAGCAGATCCGATATCAGCCTTAGAAGAGCTGCTGAACTTGAGCTCATCAACCTCAGTCTATCTTTTTGCTTTTCATTTAAAGGACCCAACTTTTCTAAAAGTAAAATATCTACATACCCCTTTATGGGGACAATGGGCGTTTTTAGCTCATGAGTTATCATGGTCAGAAATTCATCTTTAAGAGAATCGAGTTTTTTTAGCTCTTCGAACTGGCCTCTTATTGTCCTTTCACTATCGATTATCTTTTTTCTTGCGTTATAGATATTCGTGATGTCCTCAATAACAGTATTACTTCCCACTAAGCCGCCTAACTGATCATATGCGTTTGATGCGGTAAGTAATACAGGAAATGTCGTTCCATCTTTTCTTTTAAACCACAATTCTCTTTGACTAGCTTTGCCTGTTTTTTTCCAAATTTCAAATGATTCCTTTAATGAATCAAGGCTTTCATCAGCAACATGATCAAAGATCGATCTTCTTACTACTTCCTGTTTTGAATATCCAAGACGCTTTGCATATGCCTTATTGCAATCTAAAATGATTCCTTTCTTGTTTATAGTACGAAGAAGAAGTGGAGAACCCTCATATAGACTTCTGTATTTTTTTTCGCTAGCAGTAAGAAGCGCAATTGATTTGGCTAATTTCTTTTCTAAAATCTTGCTATTATCCAATGCTCCCTGAATTTTTTTTTCTACTTGTTTTAGAGCACGAAATGTTTCTTTTACGTTGCCCTTAGTCTCTCTTGATCTCTCAAAGCTGTGTAGTTTGTCTTTCAGATACTCATTTATCTCCAGAAGTATAATTTGCTCTTGCTCAAGCTCTTTTATTTTGTGGAATTCATCTTCGACAGATTTATTTGCTTTTTTCATATTTGACCTCAATATTTTTGTAAACGAGTATTATCTTGCTGGACATCATTTCTCGCATACTACCTGACTGGTTTTCTTGCCATCGTATAATGCCCTTATTGCATCAATATCACAGTCTGAAATATACGGATATTCTGTTTTTATGATAGGAGCCATCAAGTCTTCAGGAGCAGTTGAATGGGCAAGACCAAGTGCGTGACCAAATTCGTGCCTTATGATTGCGCCCATCTGCTCTTTTGTTATTGTATCTGCTTGGTAGATGGTTATAGATGATTTTAAGATTTGATTATTGTCTGTGATTGACCGTGTGAATCCAGAATAACCGTCCGGATCTTTTTCTTTTACAAGAGTAATTACTACTTGTCCAGTTCCCTTGGGTTTGTCAATAACATCGAATGTTTGTGGTATATAGTATACGGTAGGTTCTGATGCGGCTTTATTCATCGCGCCAGTCCAACCTTTGTAATATGCCGATGAA
>JBQTIK010000107.1:0-4236 GCA_052388195.1 Nitrososphaerota archaeon
TCGATCTATGGTGTGGATGTAATAGATTTATCTGGAAAACAAACTGTGATAGGTGAAATTCTTAATGAAGGAAACGTAAATGGTCTCTTTGCATTTGTGACGTTGGAACCGCTTGGCAACTCTAACATAAAGAAATCAACGCAATATATCGATGAACTTGAACCTGACTCTCCCGTTCCATTCAATATACCAATTGAGTTTGAGGGTGAACCAAAAGTAGGTGCACATGATGTACGTCTCACCGTAAGATACAAGGATTCATTACGAAATGAAAATACCATAACTTATGATACAACCATCTTCCTCAAGGATACATCACAAGATAAGAAATCAGTTCTGTCAGATTTCCTACAATTCATAATTTTAGCCGCGGTAGCTGGAATTGGTGGAGCTGTCTTTACTATTAAGAAAAGAAAAAGCACTAAGAAGACAGTTCAGCAGACAAGCTAAGATTATATTCAGTGTAAGCAATTTCTGTTTATGCATTGGGATGAAATTGAGGTCCCAAAAGAAATCAGACCTTTTATGCTTGACGAAGCTGAGGAGACAAAGCTAGGCCAGAAAAAAGACGCAAACAAACAATACCGATACGACAATCTTCACATAAGAGAATACGACGACAAGTACATAGTTCATATGGATAAGGTCGATCCACGCAAGAATCCACTTGGGCATCTTATGTTTGATGCACCTGAAGTATTAGTTGGTCTTGCAACTGCAGCATTTGGAGGAAGTAAAGTAGCATCATATGTTTACAAAATGCAGAAAAGTTCCAAAGAAGCGAAGGGCGTTTCTTTGATTACAGGATTTTTAGCATCTATAGCACTTGGTTATCTTGGATATTCTCTAACAAAGACAATCAAAAATTTTTAGGAGGAATTCATGATATCAAAAATAAGAACCATTAAGGTTTTTCTCAAACTCTTGCCTCTCATTTTGACACTACGAAGAGATAGAAGAGAGTGGGTTAAAAAAGAAGGAAAAAATGTAAAGGTGTCAAGATATCAAAAAAATGCACAAAGAGTTCTCAATACCTTTGTATCTTTGGGACCAGTCTACATCAAACTTGGTCAGTGGCTCTCCTCAAGAGCTGACATTTTACCACAACCCTATCTTGAGGAGCTTGCAAAGCTACAAGATGATGTACCAGCAGCTCCTTTTGAGCAAGTTAAACCAATAATAGAAAAAGATCTTGGACCACTTGAACAAAACTTTGACCACATCAACACAACAGTTCTTTCTGGCGCATCGCTTGGTCAGGTATATCTTGCTAAAATCAAAGAAAAAGATGTAGTTATAAAAGTAAGAAGACCAAACATTGACAAAGTTGTAGAAGAGGACATTAGAATTCTAAAAAAATTTCTACCAGTTGCAATGAAGTTTGTAGATCCAAACCTGCGTTTTTCAGCAGAAGCCATGCTTTCACAGTTTATCGAGACAATACATGAGGAGATGGATTATAGAATTGAATCCCAAAACCTAAAGAGGATAAAAAGAAACCTGCGTGACTATCCAAAGGTAATAATTCCATCCGTAGTAGACGATCACTCCACAGAAAAAGTACTTACACTAGAGTACATACCTGGAATAAAAATAACCAACGTAAAGGCCCTCGATGAAGCAGGACTAGACAGGGAGCGACTTGTGATCAAGGCTCATAAGGTGTTTTTTACGATGCTTTTGCATCACAACATATTTCATGCGGATCCACATCCTGGCAATATTTCCGTAACAAATGATGGTTCTCTGATACTTTATGACTTTGGAATGGTTGGAAGACTTGACAACGAGACACGCCTAAGGCTAATCAGATTGTATCTTTCCCTTGTGGAAAAGGATCCTCAGAGAACCGTAAATACCATGAATGACCTTGGCATGCTAATTCCTGGCTTTAACCGCAGTATATTAGAAAAGGGAATTGAGATGTCGATTCAGACAATGCATGGAAAAAAAGTCGATGACATGGAAGTTAGGGCCTTCATAGAGCTGGCTAACAAGACAATGAGCAAGTTTCCATTCAAGCTACCCAAGCATCTGGCACTTTACATGAGGATGGCATCAATACTTGAAGGAATTTATCTTACCCACAAAGTGAATTTCAAGTTCATCAACGTTTTACGAAACATTTTGGAAGAGGAAAATCTCATCAGAGATGCATATATCGAGGAGCTAAAGTATTCTGTTAACAGATTTGCAAAGTCAATTGATGCTACTATATCAATTGCACCAGAGCTCAAACAATATCTTGATGAAAACAGATCCTTTCAGAATCTTAATTCCAAATCAACTGAGAATATTTTACTTTCAGGAAGTATTCTTTCTGCAGCAATCTTTGTAGGTTCAGCGGTTTTGTATACGACAAACGAGCTTGTAGGACAGCTTGGCATGGTTGGTTCTGCGATTATAATGGCAGTCTCTCTTTTAATGAGAAAACGTTAGCTATTCTATTGTGATGTCCTTTCCATGCTTTGCAGGAATCTTCAGAGTAAGAACGCCATGAAGATATTTTGCGGAACCAACAGCGTCTTCACCTTCTTTCACATCAATTGGCAGTCTAATCTTCTTATCAATCACATGTGGTCTCTGGTGCCAGATTATGGTTCCATCATGGTCAGTCTCTCTTTGTGCATTTATGGAAAGGATATTTCCATGTATTCTTAACTTGATGTCTTTTTTATCAAAGCCTGGCATGTCTATTGTAACAATCAGGTTATCATTTTCTATCTGCATATCGACGGGTGGAAGTATAAACTCGTAAAACTCTCGTGATTTGTTGCCTATTTCTTTCAAAACTTCTTTTGCCATGTATCTTACCAAACCCATTTTGAGTAATAAAGTGTTTTTGAGTTATAAACCTTGGTAGATTCTAATTTATCTACTTCCCAATTAATTACAATTTCATGATAATAGTTCTAGAAGGGCTTGATCAAGCCGGCAAGGGAACACAGTCAAAACTTCTAGCAAACGCATTGAAGACTAGAAAACTAAAATGCAAAATTTTCAGCTTTCCAGATTATTCTACTCCATTGGGAAAAGAGATCAAATATTATCTAAGTGGAAAAAGAAAGTTTCCACCCCAAGTGATTCACTGTCTTCTTGCAGCAAACAGATGGGAAAAATCAAAAGAGATTGAAGACGCGCTTTCAAAAAACTATATTATAATAATGAACAGGTACTACCAATCAAATCTAGTTTATGGTGTGGCAAATGGTCTTGATTTAGAATGGCTTTCAAGCCTTGATGCAGGCCTTCCAAAAGAAGATCTAGTGATTGTTCTTGATGTAGACCCAACAGATTCATTTAGTCGTAAAAAAGATCGACGTGACAAATTTGAAAAGAATAAAGAATTTGCACAAAAAATTGTTAATACTTATCAAACATTAGCAAAAGAGCTTGGGTGGGAAGTAGTAAACGCATCTCAAACCAAAACACAAGTACACAAATCCATAATGGATATAGTCTTAACGTATCTTAAATGAAAATGGCACAAAAACACCTTGAAATAGTTGATCCCATCCACGACTTTATCAGAATTTACGAACCAGAGCTTAAGGTAATAGATACTCCAATCTTTCAAAGATTACGCAGAATAAGACAGCTTGCCGGTGCACATCTAGTCTATCCGAGTGCTAAACATTCCAGATTTGAGCATTCACTTGGTGTAACGCATCTTGCTGGCCAGGCAGCAACAGTTCTCAAGGACAAGGGATTTTTGGGTTCAGATGATACTGCAAATCTAAGAGTGGCAGGACTTTTGCACGATGTTGGGCACGGACCATTTTCACATCTCTTTGAAGAGGTGTTGGAAAGAAAAAAGAAGACTTCACATGAAGAAATTGGCAAGAAGCTCATACTTAAGACAGAGATTGGAGACTCGCTTTCAAAGTATGGCTTTGATAAGAAGTTTCTTTCAGAGCTTGCATTTGGTAACTCCAAGTATCCATTCATGAATGAGATCATATCAGGTGGACTAAGTGCAGACATAATGGACTATCTGCCACGAGATGGTTATTTTACTGGAGCAGAACATGCTAAAATTGATTTTAAAAGAATAATTCAGTCTCTTGATGTACACGAAAGAAAACTCTCCCTAGACAGGTCTGCCCTCTATTCTTTTGAATCTATGATGATCTCACGTGACCAAATGTTAAAAGCAGTCTATTTCCACAAAACTGTGCGCTCTGCAGAAGTAATGTTGATAGAATCTATGACCCTTGCAGACAATGAGCTTGGGTT
>JBQTIK010000108.1:0-7735 GCA_052388195.1 Nitrososphaerota archaeon
TCTTATTACATCAGATTCCACGCCTAGCTCGCCAAGAATTTGTGCAATGTTGTAGACAAACGAATCATAGTTGTCTATTATTAGAAATTTCATTTTACCGCCTCCTTTAGTGCATTAAGCATTGCATTTGCTTTGTGCTGGGTTTCAAGCCATTCATTTTCTGCAATAGAATCGGATACAATTCCTGCCCCAGTTTGAACAAACCCCTTTGTACCATCAAAAAATATTGTTCTAATTGCAATAGCAAAATCGCAGCAGCCATTAAATGAAAAATATCCCACCGCCCCTGCATATGGCCCACGTGACTCTGGCTCCAACTCATCAATTATTTCCATGGCCCGAATCTTTGGGGCTCCAGAAACTGTCCCTGCTGGAAATACTGCCTTGATGGCGTCAAATGCATCAAACTTTTTGTCCAGAGTTCCAACCACATGTGTAACCATATGTTGCACATGGCTAAACTTTTTTACAGCCATGAGTTCTTTGACGTAGACAGAACCATATTTACAAACTCGTCCAATATCGTTTCTTCCAAGGTCTACAAGCATCGTGTGTTCGGCAAGCTCTTTCTCATCGTTTAGCATTTCTTGTTTTAGCTTTTCATTTTTTGGTCCATCATCAGTTATTGCTCGCGTTCCGGCAATTGGGAAGGTTTCAACTGTGCTTCCTGTAACCCTCAGAAGCATCTCTGGGCTAGAACCTATTATTGTCCTGTCGCCCATTTTCATGTGATACATGTATGGCGAGGGATTGATCAGCCTGAGGAGCTTGTAGATCTTAAGCAGGTCTCCTTTTGCTTCGAAGTTAAACTTTCTGGAAAGTACAACTTGGAAAATATCTCCATCGTAGATGTATTTTTTTGCCTTCCCTACCATCGTTGCAAATCTTTGAGCGTCTAGGCTTTCTGAAATTTCTGAAGCTTCAAAATCTCCAAACTTTGTATCTGAAAACGATATTTGGCCTATTCTGTTTTTGTCATAATAAAAGTATACTGCTTTTTTCTCTTTGTTATCATATAGTATACCATCTGTATAGATTCCAAATTCCATTAGCGATTCGTCTTTTTTGTGTGCGTCTGGAATGTTTTCCCACAATCTAATTGCGTCATAATTTATTATTCCAACAGCTCCTCCAAGATAACGATACTTTTGATCTGTAAACGTAGGAAGGAGTTTTTTTATTTCTGCCAATGGGTTGCTTGTGGATATTGTTTTTGTGTTTCCATTTTTATCACGTAATACAACCCTGTCAGCATAACCTTTTACCACCATGACAGGATCAAAGCCCATAATCGACGTTTCAGCTAACTCTTCAGGTCCAGTTAATGATTCAAACAAAAATGAATGACTACAGTTTCTTGAAATGCTGTTGTAGAGCTCAAATTGATGGCCAGAATAGTCTAGGGGTATTATCCTAAGCTCTGAATGTCCAAATGTGGCCACCCATGCAGTTTGGTGCCGTACTGACTCTATTTATAATTAAGTTCGTTAGACTGCACACGATTTCATGGCCTAAATCAACTGTGGTATACAACATTAGATACTCTATTACGGTATAGTACGGTACCTTTATATGCGATCAGCGCTATATTGTACCCATGTCACTGATGCTTGTTCACAAGCAAAAACGCAACGAAAATCTGCTCTTTCAGGATCTGTATTTTATACGCAAATCACCAGCTGTAAAGAGTGGTGTAACGGAGGTAGTCTGCGATGTCTGCAAAAAAGGATTAGAAGATGGTCTTTCTGTGACTGCAAAAACAATAGGTCAAAAAGCAAAACTATTTTGTAGCATCCACTTTCCAAACTAGCACATTTCTATTTTATCAATGGTCTTGTGATGGCACCTTCAGATGCAGAGCCAACAAGTGATGCATATTTTGCAAGTGCACCGGTTTCATAGTTTGGTTTCTTTGGCCTCCAAGCTTTGCGTCGCTGTGCAAGCTCAGTTTCTGACACCATCAAATCCAAAGAATTCTTTTCTATGTTAATCTTGATCTCGTCACCATTCTTTACAAGTGCGATGTTTCCACCAACAGCTGCTTCAGGGGATGCGTGTCCAATCATTAGACCTCGTGTGGCTCCTGAAAATCTGCCGTCTGTGACTAGAGCAACTTTTTCTCCTAGTTTCTGACCTACAAGTGCCGCAGTTACTGCAAGCATCTCTCGCATGCCAGGTCCGCCCTTTGGTCCTTCATATCTAATGATTACTACATCGCCTTCCTTGATCTCTCTTTTTGATACTGCATCAAAGGCATCTTCTTCTCTGTCAAACACTTTGGCTTTTCCCTTAAATTCCGCAGTTTTTACGCCTGCAACCTTTACCACTGCGCCATCAGGAGCAAGCGAGCCTCTGAGAATTAATACGGTGCCAACTTCATGTATGGGTGATTCTATTGGCTTGAGTACTTTTTGATTCGAGTCAAACGAAAGTTTGATTGAATCAAGGTTCTGTTTCAGTGTTTTTCCAGTTACCGTCATGACATGCTCGTTTAATAGATTCTTTTTAGCTAAACTTTTCATTAACAGAGGAACCCCTCCAATCTTGTCAAGATCAAGCATCACATAGAACCCACCTGGTCTCATGTCTGCAATGTGCGGAGTCTTTTTTCTTATTCTCTCAAAATCTTCCAGCGAAAGATGTACGCCAATTTCATGTGATATGGCTAAAAGATGTAAAACCGCGTTTGTAGAGCCTCCTATTGCATTTAAAACAGTTATTGCATTTTCAAATGCCTCAAAGGTAAGAATATCTTTTGGTCGTATGCCATTTTCAAGAAGGTTTAGTACAGCTTTTCCACTATCATAACACATCTTGTCCCTTCTGGGATCTTCTGCGGGGGGCGAAGCACTGCCAGGTAAAGCAATTCCAATTGCCTCGCTTATTGAAGCCATGGTATTTGCTGTATACATTCCTCCACACGAACCTGCATTTGGACACGCAACATTTTCTAGATTTTTTAATGCCTCCAAAGTTAACTGTCCTGCATCGTAAGCTCCAACGGCTTCGTACACATCCTGCACGGTCACCTGTTTTCCTTCATATATTCCTGGCATGATTGTGCCGCCATAAACAAATACTGATGGAATGTCGAGTCTTGCCATTCCCATCATTGTTCCAGGCAAACTTTTATCGCATCCTGCAAGTCCTACCAATCCATCATACTGGTGTGCCCTGACCATTACCTCAATTGAATCAGCAATTATTTCCCTGCTTACTAGAGAAGATTTCATGCCCTCATGACCCATGGCAATTCCATCACTAACTGCTATGGTTGCAAACTCTCTTGGCGTGGCACCTGCATCACTTACACCACGCTTTGCATGTTGGGCAAGTTTTCCAAGATGTATGTTACAAGGAGTAGCTTCATTTCCTGTATGAGACACACCAATGAATGGTTTAGCAAGATCATCATCGGTCAAACCCATTGCCTTGTACATGGCTCTGTGGGGGGCCCGTGACGTGCCTTCAACGACGTTTCTACTTGATATTTCCATGTTAGATGAGAATGGTGTTAACAGTCATAATTTTAGCTTTGCATCAAAAAGTATGACTTCTTCGCGTTTTTAATAATTAAGTTCATACAAAGTACGAATATGTCGGTTAGAAGGGAAAAGCTACTTGTACTGTGTTGTTTTTTTGTAACTGCGGTGGCACTTATCATGCCAGCCGATGCCGACATCACATCATTTAAGACTGACAAAACTTTTTACAAAAAAGGAGATAAGGTAATATTTTCTGGCACTGTAGAAGATGAGGATGTAGGCGAGTTTGTCACAATTATAGTGGAAGATCCTGCTGGCAACTTTGTAACCCTGCGTCAGGGATTTGTAACAATTGATAAGGATTTTACAGTAACAATAGATACTAAGGAGGAATTTCTCTCCCATGGGGTCTATAACGCTACTGGCTTTGTTGTTAATAAAACTAATTCGGTGTGGGAAACTTTTGATTTTTCACTTGACGGTTCACCTGTTGTTCATCCGACACCTCAACCTGCTCCAACGCAACAGCCAATTCCACAACAACCTTCTCAACAAAATCCTTCTCAAACACAACAGTTCACGTCAACACCACCAAACGACGAGGTAGAATCTGAAATTGACGATGAAGAAAAGACAATCCAAGAAAAAATCAAAGAAAGGATTGAAGCGGCAAAGCAGCAAAGAGAAGCAGAAACCAATCCACCATTGCAAACAGGATCTGATGAGACTGGAGTTAATCAGACAACTATAGAATCTATGGCAACAGACGCTACAAAAGTTACTGGCAATAACCCTACAAGTGGAGTAAGCACTGCAATAGATCTTGGCTCTAATCTGTTGTATGTGGTGCTTGGTCTTGGTGGAGCAGGAGCCACAGCTGGCGTTGTTTATGGCATAAATAAGAATAGACGTAATGGAGGCAACAAACCTGTAGTAAAAATTAGAGAACCTTCTGAGAGATCATCGGTACCATCAGAAAATGACTATGCTCTGATGATTCTTAAGAACAGACTTGCCAAGGGCGAAATAACAATTGATGAATTTAATGCCCTAAAAGAGGCATTAAGAGAATCCTAGCAAACATTGCAAAAGATTTCTAGCCAGAACGTTCTATGAAGACAGCATCAACTGTGGCAAGTTGTTCCTCAATTTGGGTGCTGTTTTCATTACCATATGAGATTAGAATTCTATCACCATCTTCTAAAACAAAGTCACGTATGCCTGACACTTGTTGGTGATTGATATAGAATTTTAAAGAATAATCTTCATTTGTACAGAATTCTCTTTTGTTCGGAAATATATAACATTCATCAGTTAGTCCTATGTTTAATGTATCAAAAAGGAACCCTAGTGTAACACCTGATGCATGACGGTGAATAGTCTCACCATTACTACCCTCAAAATGTATGTATCTACTTTTTATTTGAAATGCTTGGGAAGAAAAGTCAAACTCGTCTCCAAATATTATTACCTTTATTGCGGCATGTTCGTGTTCATCACCAAGTGTTCCTGCTCCTGGCGGTGCATCTGGTGCAGTAAAGGTGTTCTGATAGAACATGTACCCTGTGATTCCAATAACTATAGCAACTCCTGCAATGATGCCAGCTGCGATTAGTGTGAATTTTCGTTTTTCCCTGATGCGTTTTTCAGCATAACTCTCACGTTTTTGTTCCCGTTCTTCTCTGCTTTTTTTACCCATAGATTAACCAGACTCAAATTTTCACCCTAATTATTACTATCGATTAATCAGATTAGTTGGCATTTTTCTTTTTTATTCAACTTTTTGATTTTTGGTATTTCACATCTTGGTGGGTGCCCTCGTAGAAAGCAAGCCAGCATGTAGTTTGCATAATCATTAGTAGCCTGACGAAGCGTTCCATAACAAACTGTTTGGAATTTGGTTACTGATTGAAATCATTAAATAAAATGGCTAAGTGCAACTACTCATGGATTGTCTTTTTTGTGAGGTTATTGCTGGAAAATCGCCCGCACATTTTGTTTATGAAGATTCTACACATGTTGCCATCATGGACAAATACCCAATCCACAGGGGACATACGCTTGTAATGCCGCGAGCGCACCATGAGAAAATTATAGACATGAGCACACAGAGCGTCTGTGAATTATTTACAAAGGTTCTTCCTATCGCACGCGGAGTAATTGAAGCCACTAATGCTGACGGATTTAATATTGGACAAAATAATGGAAGAGCTGCAAACCAGATTATTCCACATGTTCATGTCCACGTGATTCCAAGATATACTCATGTGGGTGTAGCATGGCCAAAGCGAAGTATTGCAGATGAAAAGGAGCTAGAAGAGCTTGCAGCCAAGATACGAAGGTGTATAAAATCAGCGTGAGACAAAGTATGTCAAAGCTACATCCATGTGTTGCGATAAAATTGAAAAATATTTAGATCTATCTAAAATTATAATTGAAGTTTTCTATTGGTTTGGATTATATCTCAAAAACGCTCCTACCTTTCCAATGCTTGAAAGCATTGAACCATGTTCTGTTATGCCAGAAATTACTTCAACTTTTGCACCTGTCTCTCCTGCAAGCAAAGCAAGATAATCTACTATGTCGCGTTCTGCAGATTCAGAATCCATGCTTTTGCACTTTGGGCAAGGGGAGCTTAAAAGCTCCTGTATTCTTGAGATGACCTTTGACCGTTCCAGGATTTCAGTTTGTACGCTCTGGCATCTTTTACAAGTAATGTCAACCTTTCTAAGATTAGTATCATCTGTGATCAAAACCAAACTTACGACATTTCGCTTTAGAAGATCAATTATATCATTTAGACCCTAAACTGCAAGACCTCTTGAGGAGTTGATCTCTTCAAATAGTTTATCAACAAACTTTTTTTCTTCAACCATCCTGTAGTCTGATAAAACTTCTTGGGCTCTTGCAAAGGCCTCGCGAACACCTTCTGAACCTGCATATGATGTATCAAGCGTTGCTATTATCATATTTTGTAGTCTGTATTCAAGATACTCTTCTTTTATGAAATTCTCTTTTGTTGGGCCAGGACCTGATATTACAAGCCCCTTTATTGGATAAATGTCAATAAAGTATTCTTTTGTTGTATGTGCCACTCTACGATAATATTCATTAAGCTCCATCTCTCGTAATCTCTCAAACCTTCTTGCAGACTGACCTCCCTGTCTGTGCTTTCCTGCAACCCCAGAAGATGTCTCAGACAAAACTTCGAGCTTGTCACCATGTAAAAGGCCCCAACCCGCATCTTTTGCGTCAATTGCTAAAAAGCCAATCATATCGGTATCTTTTAGCATGTCTTTTAGCAAGTCAACATGAAAGTGATCATCGCACCTGTACAGAAATGTCTGTAGCTCTTTTGGCGGTTCAAGCTCATACATCTTGATGATCTCACTGCCTATTGGTCCGCCACCTTCGGGAGGAAGTGCACCACAAAAGACAACAAGACCCTTGTCTGGTGGTTTTTTGTATAACTTTAATCGCTGTATTACTCTTGAAAGAGCATCAACCACATGCGTTCTTGTAAGATCAGACTTTATGTTGTCTGCAGTTCCCTGCTCTTCTCGTAGGCCGTTTATTACTTCATGTAATGCCTTTTTTGGTGGGACGTATAGTGATATTAATTCAGTGCCACGGCCAGACTTGTCAGAAAGCTCTTCTAGGGTCTTTCGTAATTTGTATAACTTTACTGAATCTTGCTTTTCTATTGTTGGTTTGCCCATGATTTGACCTCTTAAGTTCAGAATATTAAGTTTGGTCAGATTGTATCTATGACTTGTCTGAAAACAGAAAAGGGTTGATTTCCTTCTATCTTTATTATTTTTTCATTGTTAAATATCAAAAATGATGGGGTTGCTTTGATTCCAATTTTTACTCCAAATTTTTCATTTTCCAAAACTCTTTGCTGATGTTTTTTGTCGTCAAGACACTTGTTAAACTGTACTAAATCAAGTCCTATTACATTGGCAAACTGATCCAAAGACTGTCTTGTTACCCATCCCGTCCTTTCACCAGCCCAGTTTTTGTATATCTCATCATGGTATTCCCAATACTTGCCTTGATCATCTGCACAGTATGATGCTTGGGCCGCAAGTACCGAATCGGGTCCATTTAAGGGAAAATCTCGAAATATAAAGTTGATTCTTCCTGTATTGACATATTCTTCTATGAGGATATCTTTGCTAGACTGGTGAAACTTGTAGCAAAACGTGCATTGGTAATCTCCCCACTCTACTATTGTAATGTGGGCATTT
>JBQTIK010000109.1:0-2372 GCA_052388195.1 Nitrososphaerota archaeon
TGTCTGCATTAAGATTGATCTCTCTCACTTTGGGTTTGATCTTGCCAATATCTGATATTTTGCCTTGAATTATTGCAGATTTTAACCTACGACCAAAATTAAGTAGTGGTTCCATTCAACGATGGCGCTAAACTTTGTGGATTTTTGTTGTATTTGCTTACTATGTATAGTACTTTGTCATCGCCTTCTGGTAAGGGGTTGGCACAACGTCCACATTTTGGAAGTGTAACTGCTGCATCATAATCAATTTCTCCTATGAACTTGTCACACTTGCAACAATGGATTGATTTCATATCATATATGTTCAAACCTGATCACTTCTGTACAGACGATTCTTTGTTAAGATTCACAAAATTTCTTATTGCCGTTTTAATTTTTTTAGTAACTTCTAACATCGATTGTAGTAGCGTCTATCACTTATAACAGTATGGAAAGAGTATCATTTGGTGCATAACAGCCAGAGATTGACATGATCAGCTCTGAAATTTCGAGTAGCCTATTTTCTCTTTCTGCGGGCAGCATTCTGGTCTGCTCTTCTTAGGTGTTTGCCGCTTTTTCTTTTTGCCATGACGACGTTATGACGCAAGGCAGTATGTTAACTCTTTTCCAACAAATCACACTATTCATTATGACGTAGTAAGGGCGTGTTTTCCTTCGTGAGCATGGGTTTTGTCTTTTTATTGATGCCTGATAGGTTTAATTCCAATAAACCGGTTTAAGAATTGTTGAATCAAGCTGTTCTTGAAGAGATTACAAAAAAAGACTATCATGCAATACAAAAAAAGATTGAGGGATTTCTTGTGGATGAAGTTACACAAAGAGAGGCCTCTGGAGTCATTTTTGGCCTAAGCGGTGGAATAGACTCTGCCGTTATTGCCATGCTGTGTGCAAAATCCCTTAAAAATAAATCACTTGCCCTTATCATGCCAGATTCAAAAATTACGCCAAGAGTCGATACTGAGGATGCACTCAAACTTGTAGACAAGCTTGGAATTGAATACAAGCTGATAGACATTAGTTTTGTTCACAATGAATACTCAAAATATCTAGAACCAAATCCTCTAGCACTTGGGAATCTTAGAGCTAGAATAAGAGCAAATATCTTGTACTACTATGCAAATGCCAAAAACTTTCTAGTACTTGGTTCAAGTGACAAAAGCGAGTTTTTGATTGGGTATTTTACAAAGTTTGGTGATGGTGGAGCTGACTTGCTACCAATAGTTTCTTTGTACAAAAGTCAGATCAGAGAATTTGCAAAATTTCTTGGCGTTTCCGATTCTATAATATCAAAGAAGAGTAGCCCAAGTCTATGGCAAAGTCATTTTGCAGAATCTGAGCTTGGGTTAAGTTATGAGGAAATTGATGCCACGCTTCACTGTTTGGTGGACAAAAATCTATCACTTCAAGAGACTGCAAGTTTTACTCGTATCGATCAGTCAATTGTTGAGAAAATCCACAAACTGTACAAAAAAAGCGAACACAAGAGAATAACTCCAAAAGCCTGCCAATTATAAAAAACATATGTGATGCAGTTTGAAAATTTTTGACACCCTATCAAACACAGAAAAAGAGTTAGAAACATCAGGAACAGTTAGAATTTACCTTTGTGGCGTAACCGTATATGATGAAAGTCACATAGGGCATGCCAGAACCATAATTGTATTTGACACTCTAAGAAGATTTCTGCAATCTCAGGAAATAAAGGTGCAGTTTATTCAAAACTTTACTGATGTGGATGACAAGATAATAAATCGTGCAAGAGAAGAAAATGTCTTTGCACATGACCTTAGCACAAAATACATTGCGCGTTATTTTGAAGACTTTGACAGGTTAAACGTCAAACACGCTGACAGTTATCCAAAAGCAACCGAACACATGCAAGACATGATCAATCTTATCAAAAACCTCCTTGACAAAAAATATGCTTACGTATCAAAAAACGGGATTTATTTCTCTGTTTCAAAATTCAAGGAATATGGTAAGCTATCAAAGAAAAAAATTGACGAGCTTATTTCTGGAGCAAGAGTTGAGGTTGACGAGACCAAAAACGATCCGCTAGATTTTGCGCTATGGAAATTTGCTAGTGACGAACCCAAGTGGACAAGTCCGTGGGGAGAAGGAAGGCCTGGATGGCACATAGAGTGTTCCGCTATGAGTCTCAAATATCTAGGTGAGACTTTTGAGATTCATGGTGGTGGAAGAGATCTAATATTTCCCCATCATGAAAATGAGATTGCCCAGTCTGAGTCTCATACAGGAAAAACCCTTGCAAAAATTTGGATGCATGTTGGGATGGTGACAATGAAAGGTGAAAAAATGTCAAAGTCTCTTGGCAACATAAAATCGGTGGACTATGTAATTAAAAACTGGGG
>JBQTIK010000110.1:0-28432 GCA_052388195.1 Nitrososphaerota archaeon
CAAGTTCTTCATCCGATTGAACATAAAATAATCAAAACACTAAAGCAAATGCCAAACCTAACTTACGAAGAACTTGCAAAAAATGCTCAGCTTGCCATGGATCAAGTAAGAAGAGGTGTTGAGTGGCTCAAATACAAGAATCTGGTAGAAATTAAGGAGTCCACAGTATTTTCTGTCAGTCTTGGGAAAAATGGCAAAGAAGCAATTGAGAAAGGCCTTCCTGAAAGAAGGCTTGTAAATTACCTTGCTAAGCACAAGGTTTGCACCTTTGAGATGGCAAGAGATGCTATTCCTAAATCGGAGTTTAATGCAGCCATAGCAAACGCAAAGCAAAATGGATGGATTGAGATCACAAAAGAACAGAACTCAAACATAATATCTCTAAAAGATGATAAACCCTCATCAGAAGAAGAACTAATTCGCCTTTTGGCTGAAAGAGGTAGAATTCAAGTGTCAGAAATACAAAACAAAGATGCACTTGAATCTCTAAAAAAAAGACCAGATTTTGTTGTTCTTGATTCAGTAAAATCTAAAGTAGTAAATCTAACAGTGCAAGGACTTGAGACTGCAACAAAACTATCTGAGAGTGGAGGGGAAAGAAAGCTTACAACTGAGATGCTTACAAGTGGAAAGTGGAAAGAAATTTTTCTTGCACCAATTGATGTAGAAGCGCCAGCGCCAGAAATTTTTGCTGCAAGATCACATCCACTACATGACGTCATAAATGAAGTTAGAGAAATTTTTGTCAGTCTTGGATTTACAGAAATACTTGGAACTCTTGTCCAATCAAGCTTTTGGAATTTTGATGCACTTTTTACTCCACAAGACCACCCTGCACGTGAAATGCAAGATACATTTTATCTTAAGAATACATATGCAAGCAAGGTTGCTACTCCAGCTCAGATATCAAAGGTATCGGCATCTCACAAAAAAGGTTGGAAATATGACTGGAAGCTTGAAGAAGCAAAAAGACTGGTTTTACGAACCCATACAACATGTGTAACGATAAGTCATCTGGCAGACACAAAGCCGGATGAAGCAAGAATATTTTCTATAGGCAGAGTGTTTAGGAACGAGAAACTAAGCTACAAACACCTAGTAGAATTTAATCAGGTAGAAGGAGTAGTAGTAGGTAAGAATGTAACACTTAGAGACTTGATGGGATTGCAACGTGAGTTCTACTACAAGATGGGACTAAAAAAAATCAAATTCTGGCCCACCTTCTTTCCTTATACTGAACCCTCTTTGCAGTCAATGGTGTATAACGAGAGACTTGGCAAGTGGGTAGAGCTCTTTGGGATGGGAATTTTTAGACCCGAAGTCACAAAACCTCTTGGGATTACAAATCCAGTACTCGCTTGGGGAGGAGGAATAGAAAGGATAGCCATGCTAAAATTTGAATTAGATGATGTTCGTGAACTTTACAGCAATAACCTTAGATGGTTGAGGAGTGTGCCAAAATGCCAGTAGTAACTTTGTATTTTAATAGACTGCAAAAACTCGTTGGGAAAAAAACATCCAAGGAAAAAATTATCTCAACACTTCCATTAATTGGATTAGATATTGAAGAACAGACAAAGGATAACATAAGTGTAGAATATAGTCCAAACAGACCAGACTACTCTACAGACTATGGGATAGCTTCAGGTTTGCAAGGACTTCTTGGGATCAAACGAGGCATGCCTCGACTCAAAATAGCCAAAGGAAAATATGCAATCAACGTTGATTCCTCTGTCAGAAAAGTAAGGCCATTTATTACAGGCATTGTTGCAAAAAACGGAAAACTCGATAGCGAAACAATAAGCCAGATAATCACCATGCAGGAGGATCTGCACAATGGCATAGGAAGGAAACGAAAGAAGACATCTATTGGCATTCATGATCTTGACAAAATTTCATTCCCCCTCACCTACACAACAGTAAACAGGAATCATAGATTTGTTCCTCTTGCATCATCCTCTGAGATGACGCTTACAGAAATCATTGAAAAAACCGATGTTGGACAGAAATACGGTAATATACTCGGCAACTCTGCTAGAGTGCCTATTATTTTGGATTCTGCTGATAACACAATTTCCCTTCCTCCGATAATAAATTCGGCTCTTACAACAATATCGGGAAAAACGAAAAATCTTCTAGTCGAAGTTACTGCTATCAATAAAAATGCCGCTGAAGATACACTTGCAGTAGTATCAAACACACTTCAAGAAGCAGGCTTTGACCTCTTTTCAATGAAAATTTCAGGAGCAAATAATTACACACCATTACTTAATTCTAGAAATATAGTACTAGAAGTTGATCTTGTAAACAAAATACTTGGCCTTAACCTCAATTCTACTATTATCACACATTCGCTTAAAAAAAGCAGACTAGACGCAAATCCAAAAGGAAACAAAGTAATTTGTACAATTCCACGATATAGAACAGATATTTTTGGCCCGATGGATCTTGTAGAAGAAGTTACTCTGGGATATGGAATAGAAAACCTCGAGCCCACAATTCCTCCGTCTGTTTTGGCAGGACAGAAAAACAAGATCACAACCACACTAGATTCTCTAAGTTCCGTGATGGTAGGTCTTGGTTACTTGGAAGTAATGAATTTTGGTCTCGTAAGTAAACAGGTCCAATATGATCATACAAAACGAGATCAATCAAAAATGATCTCAGTTATAGATTCTAAAAGTCAGGAGCACACAATTCTACGTGATGCAATACTGCCAGGGTTGATAGACACTTTGTCTAGAAACATACATGAACCTTATCCACAAAAGCTATTTGAAACTGGTACAGTATTTTCAAAAACTCATGAAGTTCAAGAAGAGATTCATCTTGCATGCGTTTGTGCTCATAATGATGTTAGCTTTAGTGAAGTAAAATCCATCTTGCAGTCTGTTCTTAAGATAGGCTTTGGCATAAATTGCACAACCATAATGTCATTAGACCCAACGTTTTCAGTAGGTAGAGTTGCAGAAATACGTGTTAACAATAAAACAGTTGGTGTTATTGGTGAGATTTCTCCCGAAATTATTGAAAACTTTAAGCTACGAATTCCTATTGCTGGCTTTGAAATAAAGCTCACTGGGTTAATATTTGACTAGGCAACAAATTATTATGCCCTCAAATGCACGCAGACGGACTGGAATGATGTAACATGATTTTTGGTCCACCCAGCCGTGCGACATTGGGCACCCCGGCATAAGAACAAAAATGAGGGTACGCTAAAGCTACCAATGACTTTTTGTGGGTCAGAGCCGGGGAACATTTTATTAAATATATTTTTGACAAACCTTGCGATAGATCTATTGATATATTTGCCTTGTATAACTATCCCATGGCAACAGCATATGTTTTAATAAACTGTGAACTTGGTTCTGAAGAAGCCATAATAGGACAGCTAAAATCCATTGACGGTGTTAAAGAAGTACATGGGACGTTTGGTGCATATGATATTTTGGCCAAGATCGAATCGCCATCAGTAGAAGCATTAAGAGAAGTAATAACATGGAAAATCCGTAAAATCGAAAAAATCCGTTCTACTCTAACTTTGATGGGAATCGAAGGCCAAAGTTAACCCATCCACTTTTTGTGGATCCACATTTTCAATGCAAAGACCTTTAACTTTGGGTTCAATTTTTGCAAATGTGCTTGTACATTTCATTTTTGTTATAAAACGGGACGAATTGGAAAAGAGATCTTGGGAATTTGAATATATTTCACGAATGACACAATTTTACAAGTCATGGATTGAAAAAACTTTTTCAACAAAAGTAGATGTAAAAGCAGATCAAATGCCGGTAAAACCAGGCCGTTTGTTTAATCGGATCGATGTCAACTCAATTCTTGAGGACCATAGAAAAAGGGGAGAAAGTATTTACCACTTTTACTTGTGCTACTTTAGACCATTGTGGACTGACTGTACATGTGAAGGCTATCACGCAGAAAACTTTGGCATGATCTGGTGGCAACAAAGCCCAAAAAGAGACGATATTTCCTTTCTTGCAGAAAAAAACTGTACAAATGTCTCACATGAGCTTGCCCATGAATTTCTGAGACAAGCTGGTAACAAACGCTATGTCGAGCTCGTACACGATATCTGGGATAAGCATCTTTTTGCATCATTGCCGTTTGAATACTATGATAACACGTTTACAAAAACTACTAAACTTCCAACTTTTTCAACACTCGATACATCTAGTTTTCGGTTATAGTAGAATCACCACTTTCTTTTAATCTTAAAATTTTACACTAAATTATGTTAAGTTGTAGAGGAGAATGCAAAACAACTTTTAAAGGTTCACTTGGAAAAACAATCTTTCGTTACATGAATGGTCAAAAGAGGTGTGGTGTATGCGGAGTCTATTTCAAGTGGGGAGGATCAAAGTGCCCCTGTTGTAGCGCTGTATTACATGTTAGGCCAAGACACTCACGTGCAAAAGAAAAGTATTACGAAAAAGCAGGCATCAAATGGTTGTAAAAGGCTAGCACTTTGTCACAGAGTATATTCTGTTTTCAAAACTTGCAGTCTTGAACTCTATCTTGTTTTCTGGATCCCTTTTACGTGATTTGCTTAACTTTTCAAGATTTACAAGCGCTTCCCCTTCAAAACCTACTGAAGAACCATAAATGCCGTCTGTAAGGAGAGTACCATGCTCACCTTTCTTGATGTCGTCCACAATTTCATAGAATTTTATTGCCTCCTTTTTGGTTATAGGACCGCCAGTTGACTTGTTAAAGCCAACTGCAATGTACATACCATTGTTCTTTACTGCAACTGGAACCTTGTGGCTTTTGCCAGATGCACCTTGAATTTTCTCATTAAGTAAAATCTCACATTTGTGAAACATGCTCGAAATATAAGCACAAAAACGATAATTTGCATAAAGCCCATCGGCATCTTCCTCACAATCAACAAAAACCTTGTGAAGGAGTTCAAGAGCAGAGTCATTCATACTTTGCAGCCGATCTTCAATCCTGCCTTTTTTAACTAGCTCAGACTCACAGTCCCCCGCTACTTTTTCAAGAATAAAGTGTGGCAGGTTGTAGTTTTTCAGTGCAGAGACATATGTTCCTGTCTTGGAGCCACCAAAACTTGGAAAATTGCCACGACTCAAATCAATTCGCCTCTAATTCTCTTTAATGTGAATGAAGATTTTGTAGTCGCCAAAACTAATTAATCTTCATCACTTTTAGCTTATAACTGTTCTTAAAATGGAGATCAGAAATGGTGGGGCCGACCGGAGTTGAACCGGTGACACACGGGTCACTACAGCTCCAAACTGTACATCATCCTTTCGTCAGTGAAGCTAGTTGAACCACTGGAGCCCTTAGCGGTGATCATGTGATCTATCCTGTCGCCATGCCTGGCTAGGCTACGACCCCACGCAATGGAGATAAAAGCACTTGAATTTTAATTTACTTAACCGACGAAGATTTATTTGTTATAATTCGATCTTTGCAATTAGAGAGTATGATTACACAAAGTTTAGCTCAAAACCATCTCAATGTATTTACTGAAGGCAAATTTACATAGAATGACTCGCCTTTTACTACTTTTATTGGGGGCCATTCCAGTACTTGCTGCAATTTTTATTGCGCTACCACAAATAACCAAACCAGAAATTCCAATAACTGCAGCAGATTCAAATGATGTAATTTCGATTGAATATAGTAAACAACACTTAAAGAAAGTTATTTTTGGATTAACTGAAAGCATAGGGGCTCAGAAAACCGAGCTTTTAACGATTCAAAATGATGGAAATGTTAGGTATAGTGTAACAATAAATGGTTATCCAGAACCTGACATAAAATACACATTAGAAAAATCTAAGCTGAAGAAATTAACAGCACTAATAAAAGAGACAGGATTTATGCAAATTCCAAAAGATTCTTTTTCTATAAGAAATGATGTTGATGAATTTGAAAAGTTTGGAGTGAAGGTAACACTTAACGGCAGATCAAAAAGTATTCAATGGCCAGAACAGAATGCAACTGATGAATTCACCCCACCTCTTATCAATGCAGTCAAATCAGAGCTTGATGGAATAATTAGCGAAATAATAGAATAAATAACACTCGCATGAGACATCATATATGATACCACTTTCTGGTGACATTACAGGTTCAAAAGGGATCATTAAGGAGGAGATAGAATCATACTCGATCAAACGTGGTACATCAACCTTAAAGCGTGGCTTTGCTCACATGCTGAAAAATGGGGTGGTGATGGATGTTACAACAGTCGAGCAAGCTCAGATAGCTGAAGATGCAGGAGCAGTTTCCGTGATGGTTTTAGACAAGCTTCCATCCGATGTAAGAAAGACAGGCGGTGTTGCAAGAACTGCTAGCATACGAATTATTCAAGAAATTATGGACTCTGTCACGATACCTGTAATGGCAAAATGCAGAATAGGACATGTCTATGAAGCAAGAGTTTTGCAAGAAACAAACGTGGACATGATTGACGAATCGGAAGTATTGACTCCTGCAGATGAATTGCATCACATCTGGAAGTGGGACTTTACTACGCCATTTGTAAATGGAGCAAGAAATCTTGGTGAGGCATTACGTAGGATAGAAGAAGGAGCTGCAATGATAAGAACTAAAGGAGAACCAGGAACCGGAAACGTTGCAGAAGCAGTAACTCACATTAAAAATGTAAACGACGAACTCAGAAAGATAAAATCAATACATGATTTGGGTAATGAGCAGGATCTAGTTAGTGCTGCACGAGAACTAAGGGTTTCGTACTCACTTGTAGAGGAGACGGCAAGCCTTGGAAGACTGCCTGTTGTCAACTTTGCAGCTGGTGGTATATCTACACCTGCAGACGCAGCATATCTAATGACTCTTGGTTGTGATGGAATCTTTGTAGGGTCTGGTATATTCAAAGCAGATGATGCAAAGGAAAGAGCCCAAGCAATAGTTCTAGCAACTACCTTCTGGGAAGACCCAGACAAGGTTAAGGAAGCACAGAAGATGATAGACGAAAGACAGTCAATGCTTGGACTTGACAGCAAAAATCTTGAGCTTAAGATGCAAGAGCGCGGAAGCACGGCATGAGCGGCCTTAACATTGGCATCCTTGGTGTTCAAGGAGATGTTGCAGAAAACATACTGGCCACAAAAATGGCATTAGAAGAACTTGGACTAGAAGGAATTGTGAACGAAATAAAATATCCAGAACAAATTTCTGATCTTGATGGCTTGATAATACCAGGAGGAGAAAGTACCGTAATTGGTCAACTTTCACTTGTTAATGGTTCCCTAAAGCAGATAAAAGAAAAAATTGCTTCAGGCATGCCCGTGTTTGGAATATGTGCAGGCATGATATTACTTTCAAAAAAGGTAAAGGATAGAGTAGTAGGCGAAATGGACCAACCGCTATTAGATCTTCTAGATGTAAAAGTTGAAAGAAATACCTTTGGTAGGCAGCGAGATTCTTTTGAATCTGAAATTTCAATGCATAAGATAGGAATACCAAAATTTCATGGAATATTTATTCGAGCTCCATCAATTACTGAGACAGGAAAAAATGTTGAAGTAATATCAAAGTTTAATGAAAAAATTATTGCAGTAAAACAAGGAAAAATTCTTGGGACTTCATTTCATCCAGAACTGACAAATGATCTTTCATTACACAAATATTTTGTAAATTTAGTTAACGGCAAAAACCAATAATAACCTTGTTATTAGACTAGTAATTTCTGAAACTATCTGGACCATTTATATTAAATCCTAGGTAATATCTAATGTGATTATACCATGGAAATAGAAAGCACCCCAGAACTTGTATCGCGTGTGTATAAGAAAGCCGAAGAGAATATTTCAAAATTTAGAAAAATGGTAAATAGACCGCTTACACTTACGGAAAAAATACTGATAGGACATCTTGAAGAAATAGGAGATGCAAAAATTCTGGAACAAGGAAAAAGCTACGTCTTTCTGAGACCAGATCGTGTGGCTTTGCAGGATGTAACTGGACAAACAACCATTCTGCAGTTTATGCAGGCTGGATTGAAAAGAACCGTTCTTCCTACTACAGTACACTGTGACCATCTAATTCAAGCCAGAGTAGAAGGAGATTCTGATACAAAGGCAGCAATTAGCGAAAACAGTGAGGTATACAAATTCTTAGAATCCGCAAGCAGAAAATATGGGATTGGTTTTTGGAAGCCTGGAGCAGGCATCATCCACCAAGTTGTTCTTGAAAACTATGCATTTCCTGGCGGTCTCATGATTGGTACTGATTCTCATACTCCTAACGCCGGTGGTCTTGGCATGCTTGCTATTGGTGTTGGTGGATTGGATGCAGCTGAAACAATGGCAGGATTGCCATGGGAACTTCTTTATCCAAAACGTATTGGGATTTATCTAACTGGCGAACTTAATGGATGGACTGCACCAAAAGACATCATACTTTATGTTGCATCAAAACTTACAGTTTCTGGCGGAACAAACTCTATCATTGAATACTTTGGTCCTGGTGCAAAATCAATAAGCTGTACAGGTAAGGCAACCATAACAAACATGGGAGCAGAAATTGGCGCGACATGTTCTGTGTTTCCATATGATGAAAGAATGGAAGTGTATCTTAGAACTACAAATCGTGGCATGCTTGCAGATCTTGCAAACAAATACAAAGATTTGCTGACTGAAGATCCAGAAGTTGAACAAAAGCCTGAAAAATACTTTGATAAAGTAATTCGAATAGATCTTTCAACACTAGAACCACACATAGTTGGTCCACACACCCCTGATCTTGCTAGGCCAATTTCACAAATGGCAGAAGATGTGAAAAAAAATAATTATCTTGATAACATCTCAGTTGCACTGATAGGAAGTTGCACAAACTCTTCGTATGAAGATATGTCGCGAGCTGCAAGTATGGCAGAACAAGCAAAATCTAGAGGAATTAAAACCAAGATACCACTTCTTGTAACTCCTGGCTCGGAACAAATTAGAGTCACAATAGAACGCGACGGTCAGATGGAATCTCTCAAATCTATTGGAGCAACCGTTCTTGCAAACGCATGCGGACCATGCATAGGGCAATGGAATAGACCCGAACTCAAAAAAGGAGAACTAAACACGATTGTCACCTCATATAATAGAAATTTCCCAGGAAGAAATGATGGAAAAAGAGAAACAATGAATTTCATAGGTAGCCCAGAATTGGTTATAGCACTAGCTCTTGGTGGAAGGTTATCGTTTAATCCACTAAAAGATTCACTTGAAACACCAGATGGTTCCAAGTTTAAACTAGAACCTCCAAAAAAAGCACCGGAAGTACCCAGTAAAGGATTTCAAAAAACTGAGGGCATCTATATTGCGCCAGCAGAAGATCCCGATTCTGTTGAGGTAATAATTAACAAAAACAGCGAAAGGCTACAAAAATTAGAACCATTTTCACAATGGGATGGCAATGACTTTGTAAACCTTCCAATTTTAGTAAAGGCAAAAGGAAAATGCACTACCGATCACATATCTCCAGCAGGTCCATGGTTATTTTATCGAGGACACCTTGACAAGCTAAGCGATAACATGTTTCTTGGTGCAGTTAATGCTTACAACAACGAAGTAGGAAAGGGCAAGAACACGCTTACTGGAAAAATACAACCATTTCCTGATATTGCAAGAGAGTACGAAGCTAAAGGAATCAAATGGATAGTTATTGGTGATCGTAATTATGGTGAAGGAAGCAGCAGAGAACATGCTGCCATGTCTCCAAGATTCATGGGCTGCGCTACTGTTATTGCAAAAAGTTTTGCTCGTATACATGAAACCAATTTGAAAAAGCAAGGCATACTTGCTCTAACGTTTGCTAATCCTGATGATTATGAGAAAATAAAAGAAACAGACCGAATTAGTCTTGTTGAATTAAATCATTTAGAACAAGGAAAGCCAGTCAAATGTTACATACATCATGAAGACGGAACAAAAGAGGAACTAAACCTCAAACATTCTTACAATAATTTCCAGATAGAATGGTTCCGTGCAGGTTCTGCTCTTAATATGCTACAAACCAAAAGATAATCCCCATCAGATAAAGCAACCAAAACAAACACCCAGATAATGAGACAGAACCTAATTTTTACATAAAAATATCGTATATCTTATTTAAATAATGTAAAAATTCTAGCCTAAGTACATTTCATTAGTGAAAACATACAGCAAATTAAAATATTTTAGAGTCGATAATAGTATATGGGAATCTCATATCAAGAGATTTACGGCAAAGCAAAGCTCGGAACAGTAGCAGGGCTTGTTGGCGGATTCGCTCTCTTTGTATCGTTGTTTGGAATAGACTCGCAACTTGGTGTTGCTCCAGGAACATTTTACATGATGCTTGGCCTTGCAGTTGGACTACACGATATGCCAGCAATTGTATTTGGTTTTATGGCTCACATGCTAACAGCAGCAACAATAGGTGCCTTGTTTTGCGTTTGTTCTACTCTGCATAGGGTATTGCACATCACAAGTGTCTGGAAAGGCATCTTTGCAGGTGGTGTCACAGGACTTGAAGTATATGCAATATTTTTCATACCAATAACACTGTTCCTTATGGTACCAACTATTGATGCAACAATTATTGATGGAAGCAAAACCGTTGTTGCAGCCAACGAACGAGTAGCAGTAACTGTACTCAGAGCAAACCTTGATCTGATAATGTGGGGTGCACTTGTACTGCATGTGCTTTACGGATCAATAATGGGATTGTTTAGCGGTATGATACTGCATGAAGACTATAAGATTCCAAAAAAGAAAGCCACTGACAAAGAATCGGAATCTATGCCAGCAACATAGATTCCTACAATTTTTGTGATTATTATGTTAGGACAAAAGTTTGATGCAAACGCACTTTACAATAGAATCGTACACTATTATATAGACAAAAAAAGCTATTCAAAGGAAAAAGCAAATGCAATAGCACAAACAATTGTGGCAAGGGAGATGCAACGACGAATCTGCAAAAACATAAAATGCAAACATTCAATGGACGACCATGTTAGAGCACAAGAAACCTGTCTTGTCTTGGATTGTAATTGTCGACGCTTTGTTAGATAGACCTTTGAACCCTGAGAAGTATCTTGCCAAATTGATTACTTGATTCAATTTTTTTATGTGCAAGTATGGCATCTTTCAAATCAAAGACTTTGTCAATCACAGGTCTAATCTTTCTTGATTTCATAAATTTGTGAAGAGAGATGAGTTGTGATTTTGTTCCAAGGTAGGCCCCAATAATCTGTGCCTCTTTACTGTAAAAGGCGCGTATGTTTATTATAGCCTCTGATCCCGATGTGGTACCACATGCAAGCATCTTGCCACCAACTTTGAGAGTCTCTATACTAACAGGCCAGGTTTTGGCGCCTACGTGGTCTATCACTGCATTAACGCCCTCATTCTTAGTATATTTGAGAACTTGGGCAATAACATTTGATTTGCTCCTGTCTATGACAAGATTAGCACCTAGCTTCTTTGCTCTTCTGACTTTGTTTGCGCTGGAAGCCACGGTAATAACTTTGATCCCTTTTGCTTTGGCTAAAAGTATGGCAGCAGAACCAACACCACCATTTGAACCCCAAATTAGTATAGTATCACCTCTCTTACAGTTTGACCTTTCTAACATGTTCCATGCGGTCAAATAAGATACATTAAGTGCACAAGCTTCTGCATCAGAAAGCCATGCTGGTTTTCTAACTATGTTTACTTGCGGAACTTGAATAAACTCTGCATAACCGCCATGGTACTTGCCAAAACCGCCAATAATTGTATATGAAACTCGTGGAATGTCACTTTTTATGGCAGGATAAACAACAACCTTTTCACCTTTTTTGAAATTTCCAAAACTTTCCATCAAAGTACCACAAACATCGCAACCTAAAACATGTGGAAACGAAACCTTCCTTCCCGTCAGTCCTTTTCTAACCCAAATGTCAAGGTGACTTACTGCGCAACAACTTACCTTGATTATTGCATGACCACTTTTGGATCTAGGACGTGTTATTTCTTCATATGATAAAACGTCTGGTCCACCATGCTTTCTAATTACAACTGCTTTCAATGGTTAGGTGATTACAAAATCACTATTTTAGGTTGTGCATAACGCGCAGGTCTTTTGTAAATGGTTCAAGGATTGCTGGCACCTGGAAATCAATTGAATCCTTCAAAGACAAACCTATTTCCTTTTTCTTATTCCATACATTGGAATTGAATTCGACTATTTCTTTTGTGAATTTTGTCAAGTCCTCATTATTTTCTGGGTCAACAAATCTTTCTTTATGAATGGTTTTGTCAGAATAGAGAGATTGCCATAGATAATCTGTGATAAATGGAGTAATTGGTGCTAGCAGGCACAATATGGTAGAAAATACCTTGTGGAGGGTGTATATGGTGCCATCTCTTTCTTCATTTGAAAATCCAGTTCCGTAGGCGCGTCCCTTTACCATTTCTATATAATGCGCAGCAAAGAGATTCCAGGTAAATTCTCTAATTGCTGTAGCAGGAATGAAAAAGTTGAATTCACTATATCCTTTTTTGCATTCTATAATAAGACTATCAAGCTCAGAAAGAATCCATTTGTCTGCAGCACCAAGTTTTCCCGATTTTAATACTGGGAATCCGGAAAGAAACCTTGAAACATTCCAGAGCTTACTAAGGAATTTTTTTGTCGATTCAATTTTTTGCTCTGAACATCTAAAATCATATCCAAGATTGATCTCGCTTGCACTCCAGAATCTAAATGTGTCAGCGCCAAATTTTTGTATGATGGGTAATGGGTCTATTACATTTCCTTTACTTTTGCTCATCTTTGTTCCATGTTCATCTACCCCATATCCCATTATCCAAGCTTCTAACCAAGGTGTCTTGCCAGTAAGCTGTTCACACCTTAGTATGGTGTAGTAAAGCCATGTTCTTACAATGTCCTTAGACTGGGGTCGTATGGTTGCCGGATATGTCTTTTTGAAAAATTTGTCATCACGCTTATATTTTGACACAAAAAGTGGAGAGATACTAGAGTCCATCCAAGTATCAAAAGTTCTTTCTTCACCAACAAAACTGCTTGCACCGCATTTTGTACACTTTGTTATGGGTGAACTATCTTTCCATGGTTTGTAGTATTTTCCTGGTTCTGGTACGTGTGGCTCAGAACACTTCTTGCAGTACCATATGGGAATCTCAGTACCATAGTATCTTCTTCTTGATATAGGCCAGTCAATGGAGATGGAGTCTAGCCAGTTCATTAGAATCTGTTTATGCATAGGGGGATGAAAGATTATTTTTGAGCCAATTTCCCTAATTTTCTCTACTGAATCCTTCTGTTTTAGGTAATATTCTTCCATAGGTATTATCTCAATAGGAATCTTGCTTCTTTCAGAGACAGGAGTACGATGATTAATGTTCTCTATTTTTTCCACAAAGCCTTGATTCTGAAGATCTTCAGTTATTTTTTCTCTGGCCTGTTTTATCTTTAATCCAGTATATGCTCCAGCAGCCTCTGTCATACGTCCATCCTTTCCAACCGCTACAATTTCTGGCAACTTTAGTTCTCTAAAAAGTGCAACATCATTTTGGTCACCATAGCTACATACCATGACAATTCCAGATCCAAACTCTTTTTCTGCAGAAGGATGTGTCCTGATTTCAACTTCTCTGTTTACTAACGGTATTATTGCTTTTTTACCAACAATATCTGAATATCTTTGATCTTCTGGGTTGACAATTATTGCCTGACATGCCCATAATAGTTCTGGCCTAGTGCTCGCTACTGTAATGGTTTTATCAGAATTTTTTATTTTGAATCTCATATAAACCAATTTTGTTGGAATTTCCATGTAAGTTATTTCAGCATCAGCAATAGTGGTACCCGTTACCCAATCATAGTTATTTGGTCTGTTTGCAAGATAAACCAACCCCTTTTTCCAAAGCTCGATAAATGTTGATTGAGTTAGTATACGATATTCCTCAGAATCGGTTCTATAATAATCTGAAAAATTTCCACTAAAGCCAAGACTTTTCATGATCTGGATCATCTCTGCCTCCAAGTCATCTAATGCAGTTGCACACATCTTTAAAAACTCCCCACGTTCTATTTCACGCATTTTAATATTGTATTTTTTTTCTGTGTACATCTCTACAGGCAAACCGTTTCTGTCTATTCCTATTGGGAAAAGGACGTTTTTGCCGGCCATTCTCGCTGTTCTGGCAATCATATCTATCTGTGCGTAATGTGCGGCTGCACCTATGTGCCAAGGTCTTCCAGAAGGATATGGTGGTGGCGTATCTATAACAAAAATATCACCCTCTGGTTTAAAGTCGTAAATATGCAAATCTTGCCATTGTTTTAGAATATTTTTTTCAATCTCTGGGTTCCACGCAATCTCTTTGATCCTCAGTTCCATACCCTAAGATTTGGAGATATGAGATAAAATATGAGCTCCTTTATTGTATCCTTCGTAAATATAAACTCCGACTGCCTCTATGTTTGCCGGCATCTTTGGAACAAGAAGACTTATTATTTCTGTAGAAAGGCTTTCTACCGTCGCTTCGCCATCAAGCAGGTACGTTGTGTCTTTTGGAACCTGTAAATCAAACATGCCTTTTGGTCCATCAAATGCAATTCTGTAGTGTATATTGTCTTCTTTAACAAGATATTTTTTGTTGATGAAAAACTTATGATCAATAATAGAAATTATTTCTTTGATGATTTTTTTTGCATCACTAAAATCTATTAGCAAGTTATTTTTCATTTCTCCAACAAGCTCAACCATCACAGAAGATGTATGTCCATGAAGTATTGAACATTTTTCAACCAGGGGAAGAATATGCGCATAATCAAATGCAAATGATGGATCTTCAATGAAGATAGATCCTGTTTGAACTTCTCTTGTTTTGTATAATATGATGTCTTCTAGTTCTTTTATTTGAGCAGCATATTTTGGATGACCAATTGCGATTATCTTTGTATCTGGAAGATCATTTTTTATTTCCTTGTACTTTGTTATGTCTTTTTCATCATCTATTACTTCTATGAGACCCTTTTCTGTCTTAAAATCAACCAAAGTCTTTTTTCCATTTTTAAGAGTTAGCTCGTAATTGTATTCGTATTTTATATCCAAAAATGAGAGCATCTGAGCTATTGAAAGTTCTGTTCTTGTTCTCAAGAGATTACCTTTCTTATCAGTATATCTGAAATCAGAATCCAAAATTGCAGAACCGCTAGCCATTTGAAAAATTTGGATACTCCTCTGTATATAAATTCTGTACAGAATTAAAGTTAAAAATTAAGACTAATGTCTAACTTGTTCAAGTTAATGAATTTAGGGTTCGTGCAAGATTAATGTCGTTTTGAGTTATTCCGCCAGCGTCATGTGTTGTCAAATCAACTTTGACTTTATTGTAGGCATTAAACCATTCTGGGTGATGATTCATCTTTTCTATATGTAATGATGCAGTGCACATGAATCCAAAGGCTTCAATAAAGTCCTTAAAGACAAAATCTTTGTGTAACTTACCGTTGACTACACTCCAGCCAGGTAAATTTGCTAGCTCTTTTTTGATTTGTTCATCTGATAACTTTGTTAGCACCATGGTTTTTTCACAATTCCACTATTTAACTGTCAAAATGCCGCAACTAACTTAGGGTAGTTTTTTTATCTTATACGAAATGGCAGATCAAGACAAACTGCATAAACAGATGATTAAATCAATACAAAAAGTAGTTGTTGATAGAAAAATTCGAATAGCCTTTTCTGGTGGTGTAGATAGCTCTCTTCTTGCAAAAATCTGTAATGATCTTGGATACGAAATTACTCTATTGACTATTGGGTTTGAAGACTCACATGATATAAAGCATTCAAAAGAAATAGCCAAAATGTTTGGCTATAACCACAAAATCGGAAAAATCTCGCCAAAAACATTTCTAGAAATATCTAAAAAGATCACTAAAACAATAAAAACTGATAACCTCTCTTGGAATGAAAACTGTATTGCATTTTATCATGTAGCAAAACTTGCAAAACGTTATGGTATCACTAACGTGCTTACGGCAAATGGAATTGATGAGCTTTTTTGTGGTTATAATGCATATAGAGAGGCAATAAAACAAGGCAAGAATAGTGTTATGAAGCTAATGGAGTCAAAACTTGAAAATGAAATCAATATGATGAAAGCAGTTAACACAATAGCATCAGAATTTGGTGTTCAGATAATACAACCATTTCTGTCAACAGAATTTATTAATTTCTCAAAAAAAATTCCCGTTGAAGAAAAAATACATGGACCAGACGATCTAATAAGAAAACACATAATTCGAGATCTAGCTCTAAAGATTGGCATTCCTCAAGAGATATCGTATAAGCGCAAAAAAGCTATGCAGTATGGCTCACTTATTCATAAAACTCTGATGAAGCTCAAGTAAACTTGGAGCACGTTTTTGTTACTGTGTTATAGACATTCTTGATTATTGCACCAGACGCTCCAAGCTGATTTTCTGGAACAAAAATTCGTTCCATTTCTTTTGTTGTAAGATGAGCTGAAATAGCTTTATCTTTTTTTATAGCATGCAAAAATTCCATTTCAAAGTCAGAGGCTCTAAAAGCTACTCTTTGGATATCTCTATAGGCCTTAAATCGTGGAACTCCTTTTTTGATTAATGCATCAAGCACAAACTCAGCAAAAATCTGACCTTTTGTCATTTCAAGATTTTTCCTAATTCTGTCTTTGTTTACATAGAGATTTGAAAGAATTTTTATCATCGCTTCTAGCATCTCCTCTAACAAAATCGAGCTTGTTGGAAGAGTAAATCTTTCGTTTGCAGAGTTGGAAAGATCTCTCTCGTGCCATAGTGGTATGTTTTCAAATGATACATTAATCTGGCTTCGTAGCATTTTTGAGAGCGAAGTTACACGCTCACTTTTTACAGGATTCCTCTTTACGGGTACCGCACTGCTCCCCATCTGACCTTTTTTGAAGGGTTCTGCAACCTCACTAATCTCGGTTCTCTGAAGATTCCTTATCTCAACTGCAATTTTTTCTAGGGTAGAACCGATCAACGCAATACAAAATACGTATTCTGCATATCTCTCCCTTGGGACTACCTGTGTTGTAACCTCAGCTGGATAAAGTGAAAGTTTCTTTGCAACTCTTTTCTGAACCTCTAATGCTTTTGAGCCCATGAGCGAACCCGTTCCTACCACACCTAGAGTCTTACAGATCAAAACTCTCTTTTTACATTGCTCTATTCGCTCTATGTGTTTTGACATCTCCAAAGCCCAGTTTGCAAATTTAAGACCAAATGATATGATACTTGCATGTTGTCCATGAGTTCTTCCTACTGCTGGCATGTCTTTGAATCTCATTGCAAGCTTTGCTAAAATGATTGCTAGTCTTGCAACCTTTGGTTCTATAATTGCAAGTGCATCCCTGATCTGCATGGAATTACTTGTATCTACCAAATCATTACTTGTGAGACCATAGTGTACCCACGGTTTTGCACTAGACTTGCAACGCTCGCTTAAAGCTTCTACCAAAGCTGCAGTATCATGGTCGCTTTTTGCTTCAAGCTGTCTAACTCTTCTTGCAGTTATCTTACCTGATCGTGCTGTTTTTGCAATGTTTTGTGCAGCATCTTTTGGAATCATGCCAATTTCCGACTGTGATTCTGTTGTAGTTGCTTCAATCTCAAGCTGATACTGTATCTTCTTTTGCTCATCAAAAATTTCACGCATTTTTATAGTGCCATATCGTCCACCATTAATTGGCAAAATAGGCATAGTAAATTTGAACTAAATTAGGAAAATAAACCTACTTATGATTTAAATTGTACAGAAGCGCGATTTTACCGATCAGTATGACATCACTAACTCCAAAAAAAATTGGTAATATGGAATATAGAATTGAAGCCGATTCAAATCGTGGAATGAAAGTTCCTGTCACCATATACGCAGATGAAGGGCTATTACAAAAAATGATGACGGATAGAACAATCACTCAAGCAGTAAACGTCTCTACTTTACCTGGTGTGCAAAAACATGTAGTGGTTTTGCCTGACGGACATGAAGGATACGGCTTTCCTGTAGGCGGGGTTGCTGCCATGGATTCAGAAGAAGGAATGATCAGCCCTGGTGGTGTTGGTTATGATATTAATTGTGGAGTAAGACTCTTGCGAACAAACCTTAATGAAAAAGATCTAAGACCCAAACTCAAAGAACTTGTCATCGAGCTTTTCAACTCAATTCCATCAGGAGTTGGTTCAAAAGGAGCCATAAAACTGAATTTTTCCCAGCTTGACGAAGTTCTTGTAAAAGGAGTACAATGGGCAATTGACAATGGATACGGTACAAAAGATGACGCAGAAGTATGCGAAGAAAACGGACAAATAAAAAACGCAGATCCAAACAAAGTTTCCCCAACCGCCAGAAAACGAGGCGCTCCACAGCTTGGAAGTCTTGGTTCTGGAAATCATTTCCTTGAAGTACAGAAAGTGCTAGAAATACATGACAAGGAAGCTGCAAAAAAGATGGGAATATACAATGAAGGCCAGGTGACTGTTTTGATACACTGTGGTTCAAGAGGTTTTGGGCATCAGGTATGTAGTGACTATCTGAGAACCTCAGAACAAGCATTACAAAAATATGGTATTAGTTTGGCAGACAGAGAACTTGCATGCGTTCCAAATACATCGGAAGAAGGAGAGTCTTACAGGAAGGCCATGTTTGCTGCCTTAAACTTTGCATGGAGTAACAGACAGATGATAACACACTGGACAAGAAAAGCCTTTGAACGCGTTTTCAAACAATCAGAGTCAGACTTGGATATGAGACTTGTCTATGACGTAGCTCACAATATAGCAAAAGTGGAAAAACACAAAATCAATGGACAGCTAAAATCTGTTGTGGTTCACAGAAAAGGTGCTACAAGAGCGTTTCCCGCGGGTAGAGACGAAATCCCACAAAAATACAAGGAAGTGGGTCAGCCTGTTTTTATTCCAGGTTCCATGGGAACTGGTAGCTGGATTCTTTTGGGTAAACCAAACTCTATGGAGCTTACCTTTGGCTCAACAGCTCATGGTGCAGGAAGAATGATGTCAAGATCTGCCGCTCGTCGTAACTTTACTGATGCCCAAGTTCAAAAAACGCTTAGCGATAAAGGAATTTTCATAAAAGCTCTCACAAGAGAAGGAATTGTCGAAGAAACACCAGAGGCGTACAAAAATGTCGATGCCGTGGCTAATGTTTCACATGAAATTGGGATAGCTACAAAAGTAGCAAAACTTGTTCCAATAGGAGTGATAAAGGGTTGACTGAAGAAGACAAGGAACTCGAACTACTTAAGGCAAAACGCCTGCTTGAGATGCAAAAAAACATTTCAAAACAACAAAAACTAGAGGAACTAAAGGCCGCAAAAGAGCCAAATATTCTTTCTCCAAGAGAAATTGTGGTAAAACAACTTGGCTACCGAGGTCTAGAAGTTCTTGAAAATGCAGAATCGCAATTTCCAGAAGAAACTAAATTAGTTGTAGACAAGCTAGCTGAGCTTATCCAATCAGAAGAAGTTACGGAAACGATTGATGGGGGAAAACTTCTTACACTTTTCAGATCTGTGGGAATTCGGGTTCGTGTACAAACTACCATAAATGTTGAACAGGATGGAAAGCTTGTTTCATGGTCTGACAAACTAAAGGAAGGCAGAACAATGGAAACGCAAGAAAACCCTGACCAACAATCCACTGAACAGAATTCATCTTAATCTTCGTTGTAATTATAAACATGTTATTATGGCAAACAAGAAGAGAAAAACTATTGAAACCTTTTATCGCAGAATTTATTGGAACCTTTGCGTTTTTATATGTAGTTACAGCGGCTGCTGTTTTACAAACAGGCCATCTGGGAATTACTATCGCTCACCTATTAATATTCACTGTAATTGTATACTCTTTTCAAACTATTTCTGGTGCTCACTTCAATCCAATAATATCTCTAATTTTCTGGATTCGTAAACAAATTAGCACAAGAAGTTTTGTAGAATATGTTGCAACTCAGCTTACAGCTTCAGTCTTTGCAAGTTTTGTACTTTCTGTTACTATAGGAAAAGGGACCAACCTTGCTCCAACACTACCTGCAAATGGTATGGTGCAAGAAAGCTTTTTTCTTGAAATTTTGCTTACTTTCATTCTATTATGTGTCATACTCTTTGTCTCACAAAGTCACAATAGACGTATATCAAGAGGTCTTCTTGGCATCGCAGTGGGAGGCACAATTGCTTTTGATGTATTCTTTGGTGCACCTATCTCTGGTGCATCTATGAATCCTGCTAGGACATTTGGTCCCGCTGTCATGAATTTGAATTTTGAATATTTTTACATCTATGTTATAGCACCACTCATAGGAGGACTTTTGGCACTTTCAGCATTCCATTTAGTTAAGGAAAAAAACCTGGCAAAGAATAATAAGCATGATTAATCGTTCTGTAATTTTTGAGGTTGCTACCACTAACTACGAAAATGACAGAAAACTAGTTTCTTCAGTAATGGAAGAGCTGCAGTCATTGTGTGAAGTGACTGACGGCTTTTTACTCAGCAATGCTATAGAAAAATTTGGATGGGCATTTTTTAAGATATTATTTAAAGGAGAATTACTTTCTGGAATGCAACAAAGGCTTGCTGATCAGATAATGAATTCAAAAGGTAAAAAACCTGAAGAAAAATTTACCGACTTTATCACAAAATTCTTCGAATCTCGAAATTGTAAGGTAAAGATAAAACTCGTAGAAGACTAGACCCTTCTTCCCCTTTTGCCACCCTTCTTGCGGGTCGTATCATGGGGTATTGGTGTGACATCATCTATTCTTCCTATCTTAAAGCCGCCTCTTGCTAGGGCTCGGATTGCTGCCTGTGCGCCAGGACCGGGTACTCTTGCACCAACCCCTCCTACCGCTCTAACCCTAATGTGAAGACCAGTAAAGCCCTTGTCATGAGCAACCTCTACCACTGCACCTGTAGACTTCATTGCAGCATATGGTGATGATTCGTATCTGTCAGCATTTACATGTCTTCCACCTGAACTGATTGCCACAGTCTCAGCACCTGAGAGGTCTGTTATATGAACAATAGTATTGTTGTAACTACTGTAGATATGGGCAATTCCCCATTTTTCTTTGGTTTCGTGTTCAGACAATATTTTCCAAAGCCTTGGATGGGTTTAAAAAACATTAGGATTTGAAATGAAGCCAACCACAATCTTTGATGGTTGTAATTTTATTTTTTTCTTGGTACACAACATTTCTACCTTTTGTCACATATCCAATCTCAAACAAGGGAATCTTTTGCGTCCGTGATATATGTCTGATCTTTGATAAATTATTTTGTGAAACAGTAGCAACAATTTCATATTCTTCGCCTCCACAAAAAACAAGATCAGATAACCTGATCTTGTTTTTTGTGGCGAATTCTTCAACTTCTGGTTTAGTAGGTAGTTTTGTTATAACAAATTTTTTACCACTCTGCCTACTCATCTCATTTAGAGTATTAGATAAGCCATCACTTGAATCCATAGCAGATGAAACATAGTTAGCAATTGATAGACCGAACTTCAGTTTTGGTGCAGGTATGAAAACCAACTGTTTACATTTTTTGGCGAATTTGGAGTCAGCTTTAAGATGATTTAGAATAATTCGTAGTCCAGCAGAAGAATATCCAAAAGGACCAGATGTAATAATGATGTCATTTGACTTGGCTCCGCTTCTATTTACTATTTTTTCACCAATTCCAAACATAGAAACTTCAATAACAAGCTCTTTTCCTTCGTTTACATCACCACCAATTATTTTAACGCCAAACTCTCTTGAGGCTTTAGTAAAACCACGAGACAGTTCATTTATTTTAGATTTGGAAAACCTTCGTGGAATTGCAAGAGAAATAGTGGCATATCGAGGTTTTATGCCCTTGCATGCAAAATCACTTACACAAGTAACCATACTCTTTCTTGCAACATCTCTGGTTTTCATGCTTGATGGAACATCTGTACTTTCAACCAGCATGTCAGATTTGGCTACAAAGGTGATTCCACCCATCTTCAAAACCTCTACATCTTCAGGTACAAACTTTGATTTTCTTCCAAAGTGTCGCTGAAAAATTCTAATTATTTCTGTTTCGTCTAGCCTGTTCATAGCTTTGTTTTACCAACTCTGTGGCTTGTTTTTGAATCGATTTTGCTTTATCCAGATCAGTTGATTCTGTGGATATTCTTACAATGTGTTCTGTATTTGACTGTCTTACTAGTATCCAGCTATCTTCATCAATAATTGATTTTACACCATCAACGGTGATTAGCTGGCTATAACATTCCTTCATCTTCTCAGCTAGAATCTGTAATGTCTTTTCATGAAATGCTGCTTCTACGTCAACTTTTGTTCGTAGCTGCAAATATCCTTTCATGAATTTCATAACTTCAGTAAAGGTCGTGGTTCCAAGCATGGTTGCTACAAGTCCACTAGTTAAGAGACCATCGCGGCACATGTTGAATTCTGGTAGGATAAATCCTGCACTGCTCCCTTCGCCACCAGCTTGAGAATTTGTCTTAATCATTAAGTCTACTACATTTGCCTCTCCCACTTTGGATCTGTGAACTTGACCTCCATGGTCTTTGATAAATTTCTCAATTGAAACACTTGTATCAATACTAAGCACGAATCGTTTGTATCCAATCTCAAGAGCCTTTGCTATACCTAGGCCAAGCGCAATATCAGATGTCTGTTTTTTACCATCTATTACAACAACTAATCTGTCGCCATCGAGGTCAAAAGCAAATCCAATGTCACATTTTTTTGTGGCTGAAATCAGTTCATTTAGATTCTCCGTGGTGGGATCAGGACCGCGTGAAGAAATTCCAGGTTTTTCATTTATTGTTTGTATGTCACACCCTATCTTTTCAAGTAATTTGGGAGCCACATCAAAAGCAGCTCCCCCTCCAACATCAATCGCAACTTTTGGTGACCCTTCAGCATTTCCAATTAACTGTGTTGCATCTGATATGTAATTGGAATTAATTTGTGACTCAGAGCCGATTTTTTCTTTTGAAAATTTATTTTCCTTTATGATCTGTTCAAGCTCTGATTCATTGATCCCTCTTCCTTCTACTATAAACTTGAGACCGTTCCACTGTAAAGGATTGTGGGAGGATGTGATTATTAGCCCCGCCCCATATTCTCTTGACTCCCTAAAGACAACAGGTGTTGGTGCTATTCCTAAATTATACACATCAATGCCTCTTTCCATCAATGATGCAAGTGCAGTCTCACTCAGAATTTTACTTGAAGGTCTTGTGTCATGACCTACAACACATTTTTTTGATTTTACTAACACAGAAAAGTTCTTGCAAAATTTGATTACATCGTTAAGGTTGAGATCTTGACCAAAAATTGCTCTCACCCCAGAGATGGATACTTTCAATGAATCCAAAGCACAAAGGCTTTTTATAAACTCTGATGGCAAAGCGAACCATTGCCTCGATAGCTCAGCCTGGTAGAGCGAACGCCTCGTAAGCGTTAGGTCGTGGGATCGAATCCCACTCGAGGCTTTATCTGCTTAGTATTGTTATCATGAAACTAAATTTCATTGTGAATCAAAATTTTAAATTAAATTTTTTAGATTAACCAAGAGCTCGAGAGTGTTTGTGTGTATGCGGTCTTTCTCCTGAGTATTTTCTTCTCATATGAGCAGATGGTCTTCCATAAAGTAACTCCAAGAACCACGCTTCATGTTCAATTTCTTCTCTTAAGATATCTTTTGCTACATCATAGGTTGCAGGATCTTTTCCGTACGTCATGTTACATACTTTATTCCAGTTTACAATAGCGCCTTGTTCTGCTTTAAGACACTTTTTCATTATTTCTGCGAGATCCGTCCTGTTGGGTGGTAATTGCAAAAATTCACAACCAGACATCCTAATAAACTCCTGTGCATCATTTGGCAAGCTTCCTCCAAGCTCATAAATTCTTGATAAAATAGATTCAAAATGACTCAGATCTTCTAATCTTGCATCTTCGACTACTCCCTTTATCCCCTCACCTTCTACGCCAGTGCAGTGCATTCTTAGATTAGTGAAATAATAATATGCGGCAAATTCTACTGAAGCATTAATTACCAATTGTTTGACAAGCTCATCAACGTTAACGCCATTTTGTTTTAATATATTTACTCCAACAACATCTGGTTTTTCTTTAGACATACAAGCACCTTTCTAAAACCGAATACATAATAAAATTTAAAGATATCGTTAAACTGCATTCATGAAAATACAGAAGTTATAGAGCCGAGCTATCTGTCTTGGATTCATCTAAGCTTTCAAGATCTACTTCAAGTTCCTTTCCTAACCCCTTCCACCATACAGAAACCTCGGTCATCTTTTTCCTCTCAACTTACATCGAAATCCGCCTTTATAGATCTGTCGATGCGTTGATTCCTGATTATTTTTAAATAAAGATAAGTTTAGCTGCACTGCTAAGTAATTATTACAAAAAATTCACATCTAAAATTTCTAAATTATTTACCATGCTTTTTCTTTTTTCTACGATATATGTTGGCTGCAACCGCACCAACAGCACACGTCCAGAATAGAGGCCATATTGGACCACCTTCTCCTCCACTAAACATTGCATAGATCATTCCACCTATGAATGCAAAGCCAATGAGTTCAAGCACTTTTATGTTCAATGGATATAATCTAGGATGCTAATTAGCTCAAAAAGATATATTGTTTTGAGTTGCACACCTTTTGTGGACAAATATCTTCTTGTTGTCTTAATGTTATTATTAGCAGGAGCAGGAATAGGAGCAGCCAAGCAAGAGTGGTCTCTTTTCTACACCATGATTGGTGGCTCAATTATAGTGATAATCTATAATGCAAGACAAAATAGAAAGAAACACGACCAAGAAAAGAATTTTGAAAAGAAGAAATAAATTTTAAAGTTCCAGACCAAACGAGTCTGCAAGACTTTGGAATTTTTTGTATGACTCCAAGTATTGTTTACCTTTTGGAGTTATGACAAAGGTATGTTTGCCATCATACTCAATTTTGTTTATAAGTTCAGCCCCAGTAAGGTTATCAAGAAATTTACCAAGTCTTGAATGCGATAGGTTTGCTTTGGTCAAAAGCGAGGTAATGTTTATTCCACTTGCACCGCTTTGCTCGGTAACCGTAAGCAAATCACTAACTATCTGAATACTGGTTCTATAAACCACCATATCGATAGCGAGTATATAATACGGTGATATAAGGGTATTACTCAGATCAGATAAATATCGATCCTGCCGCTTTGGTTGCATTGTCTGAAGCAACATCAGTTCCTTGGGTTCAGGATTTTCTTGGAGTAGGATATAGATACTATGACCTTAGAATGAATGTTTTTCCGCTCTTTCCAGATAAAAAACAAGCAAACAAGGTCTGGCAGGATGTAATAAATTGGTGGCCAGATCCTTCAATTAAGATCAGGTTTGTTGAAATCGGAAATGACTATTGGTTTATGTTGAGTGGGGATTCGCCCTTTCCTGAAAAAAACAGAGCGTTTTTCAAGCTTTTAAAAAAGTCAGAGCACTATGAACGATTCAAAAAGGGACACGAAGGGGAAGCTTATTTGAGATTTGGAGTTTATAGACAAAAAGACAAGTTCTTTCATGTAGAACTTTTAAAAAAGAAAAAACTTGTCACTGACATCAAATTTTTACAGGAAAGTGAAGTAAAAGATGATGCTCTAGCATGGAATTGCCTTTACAGCAACAAATACAAAAACAAAGTAGAATGAGTTTTATTTCGTACTGATGAAATATACCTGTGGATTTCAAATGTGTTCAAGATTGTTCAAAGTGTTGTATTGAAAGAGAATATTATCCAACAACAAAATTTGGTAAAGTTGGTGTTCTAATTTTGCCAGAAGAAAAAAATGCGATGGAATCGCTTGCAAAGAATCTCGGTCTAAACATTACAATATTGCCTCGTATCGGTGTATCATATGAAAAGTCTGATGTGCCTACACAAGTGATTGCATACCAACTTATGGGAAAGGAATCAAATGGTAATACATGTCCTTTTTTGGATATAGAAAGTGCCGAAAGATCTCCTCATGGAGGCTATAAATGCAAGATATATCAAAATAGACCTCTTGCTTGTAGAGCATATCCAGTGATTGAATCCTCTCCTGTTATTTTGGATTCAAAATGTAAATTCTGCGAAAATTGTGGTACTACTGCTGGAAATGTTAATCAGGAATTAGAATCACTTGTTAAAATCAAAAGCAAGATGATAACAAGCGCCCCCTTTGTCTGGAGATATGCTACTGGAACAGGCGATGAACCAAATAAAAACGAAATTAAGACTGGCTGGTTTTTAGAAGTCTAGGGTTTGCCCACTCTTTCATGGGTTCCAGGATAGAACTCAGAAATTTTTTGAGAGTAACACTTGCCGCACAAAAGTCCTTTAATGTTCCATTGTTCCATTGGATGATATCGATGATCCAATGATCCGCCGCAAATAGAACATTTTTCATCTTCTTTTCCCAAATTGAATCCAATCGATTATTTTCGCTATAAAAATCATGTTAAATAGGACTATTTTCTAGGATAAGCTGCGGTAGACTGGATGGCTAGATGCGGACCTCCTGCAAGAGACCTGTCGGTCACCCATCTGCCGCTTTATGTATAGGAAAAACCTAGAAAAGATCCTGAACTATCTTTTTAATACCGCTTATCTCGTCTTCTTCTTGTTTTATCTTCTTTTCAATAACTCGTATCATCGAGTCCTGCCATACACTGTGTGAAAAAAAGTTGTGATAGGTGTTTGCAGCAACCATCTCATCATCAACTACAGTATCTTCCAAAAATTTTGTCGCTACGGTATCTGTGAGTTTTAAAATTCGGTAGTTTAGTTTAACGCTCTTGAAAATAGGTTCAATCCTTGAAATATCCTCTTTAAAGTCTCCTTTAGTCAGCAAAATTTTCTCATGTAAGATCTTAAAGTATACTGCAACAAAGAACAACGTTGCATATCTCTTTGTCTTGTGACCTCCCTTCTTTCCATAATTCAGTGCTTTTTTAGCATACTCTTTTACAAGATAAGGATACAAAAGCAGTCTACAGTCATCTTTTAGCTTCTCATTGAATATCTCATCATATTTACTTCCACGTGGTAAAAATTGTGCAGGTGAACTATACGATTCGGTAGGTCGCTGCTCAATTCCAGCTACCAGTGCCTGTATGGCATCCTTTGCAACGATTACTTTTTTGTGGTTTTCGGGAAGATATTTGTTGTATATTGGATCTCCTCTAAACTCACTTTGTTGTGATTTAGTTTTGCTATCAAAAGAGCCAGCTTGAATTTCGTAAAAATACCCAAAGTTTTCCATCTGAGATTTTATTGATTTGTGAAAATCCATAAGAGAAACTAGGTCTTTTCCTCTCACTGAATTCTGGGAGTTTCTATATTTTGTAATGTTATTCTGATCCCGTTCATCAGCAGCCTTGATTATGGTGACGGTGATGCTGCCTTCTAGGTTATGGGTACGTTTTGCATGATCTAAAATAGAGTTTGATGTCTGTGCTCCATTTACTATTTGAGGTGCATACAGCATCAGCGTATTGTCCTCAAGTTCCTCAAAGTCACTTACTACGATAGTGATTCCATTATTATAATAGAAGAATTTGTCAGGAGATTCTTGGAGGGTTTCTCGTATTCCTTTGTTTACTGTGGTTTTGAACTGCATCCACTGTCTTATATTAGACTCAAAAACATAATCGCGATTTTTTGTTACAAAGTTTGTTAGTTCTCTTAATTTTAAAATTCCAAGTAAAGTATTGTGGTATTTCAGCTTACTTTCAAGTCTAATTGTTGCCTTTTTACCAGATGCTGGCTTTTTTATCCTGTCCCAAAGTCGTTGGATTATAGTATCAATGTCATATACCTCAAACGATTCTTGATTCTGATACTCAACTTTTTGATCCGTTACATACACGCATTCTACTTTCAGATTCTTATCGCGAATCTGAGTTACAAGATGAGCTAGTTCGGGTCGCATCTTTGTGATGTCACGGTTTTGTAAGTTTTTTACATCTTCTTTGAATTTGGCAATTGCTTCCATAGAATGAGATGTGCCGTATTTTGATTGGAACAAGCGTATATTGCCTTCAGAAAAATCAACGGGAAGATATGCATCTATACCTAAATCATTTGCACCATCGATTATGGCGTCTGTTGCATCGTCTTCTGTGGCTTCAAAAACTCTTGTAAGTACCCATTGCAAGAAGTTGTTTCCTTTTTCTACATCATTTTGAGCATTTTCCGCATATTCTTTTATGCTGTTTCGTATGTTTTGTGCAAAACCCTCAAGTGGTTGTCCATTTGTAGATTGAAGCAAAACAGGACGTGCACCTGGAATGTATTCCAATA
>JBQTIK010000111.1:0-1673 GCA_052388195.1 Nitrososphaerota archaeon
ATGCAACGAAACCACATCCTTGACCTCCTTGAGGTCGCAAATGCAGGCATACACAAGCTGAACATAGTCCAGCAGGGTACGATTACAAGAATTTCAGAGTTTAACGCAGAAGAGAGGAGGAAGATTATTGAAGATATCATAGGACTTGCGTATTTTGACGAGAAAAAGACCGAGTCACTAAAACAGCTTGATGAGGCAGACAGGCGTCTTGAAATTGCACTTGCCAGAATGGATGAGATAAAAAAGCGTATAGACGAGCTTGAGGAGGAAAGAAATTACCAGCTGCGATACGAACTTTTGGAACGTGAACTTGACAGGTTACACGCCATCCAGGCCTCAAACAAGATACGTGATATAGAAGCGCAAAAGACATCAAAGGAACGAAACTTGAACGCCATTCTTTCTGAATCAAAAAAACTTGAAGAACAACGTGACCAGCTAAAGGAGGAAATAAAAAAGCTTGAAGAAGAAAAGCACAAATTCATGGAAGAAGTCAATGCCTACAACATCGCAAAGGCTGCCATAGATTCAGAACTTAGTGTGGCACTGCAACAATCAGAACAAGCAAATAGCAAGATAGCAACAAACACTAGGAGAATTGGACAAATCGATTCAAGACTGCCTGAGATCGAATCAGAGCTTGCCAGTCTGCACGAAAAGAGATCACTTTTAGAGTCACAAATTCTACAGTTAAAAAATTCAATAAACTCAATAAATGAAACAAAAAAGACTACAAATGCAGAACTCTCTGTCGTTGACTCTGAAATTAATCAAGTACTAAAGCAACAGTCGCAGATAGCAACAAATAGGCTCAGAGTTGATGAAAAAATAAAAACTCTTACACGTTCGCTAAATGAAGCAAAACTTTTACTTTCAAAAGCTGAAGCAGAAATAAATGACATTGAAAGTAAGATAGAACAAAACTCTGCAAAAATTAAATCCCTTTTAGAAGAAAAAGAAAAGCTACTTGATCTTGAACAAAAACTGCAGATAGTTAGAGCAGGCCATGAAGCTACAATTAAGGAGATCAAATCACGGTTTGCAAACATGGCTGAAAGGCGCTTAAAAATTGAAAAAGACATAGAGGACACCTCGCTTATTTTGGAAAAGGCAGCCAAGGCAGCAGCTCAGTATGAGGCAAAGATCCGCGTAGTAAAGGAAGTCATGCATGAAGATTATTCAATTGCCAAACTCAAAGAAGACTCTAAACGATTAGGAATACAGGGTCTTGTCTATGAGATGCTTTCATGGGACAAGCAGTATGAAAGACCAATTCTTGCAGTAGGCTCAGATTGGTTAAAGGCACTTGTTGTAAACGACTTTGGTACGTTGCTTGGTCTGGCAGAATTTGCGCAGGAAAAGAAACTGCCAAAGATTAGAATAATTCCTCTTGATGCAATTCCGAACTCCAAAGTCTCCCCACCACAAGAACCTGGGATCATAGGTATTATGTCAGATTACGTAAAATGCGAGGAAAGGTTGGTTGCACTCAAAAACTTTATCTTTGGAAGTATAATTCTTGTTGATTCCAAAGAATCTGCTTACAATCTTTAAAAAAAAGGATATATTGAGGTAACTACAGATGGACAGTTCTTTGAAGAACAGGCAAATGCAGTGGTAGTGGACATTAAATAAAAAATATAAAACCTAACAAAAGAAATCCTCATAAGTGA
>JBQTIK010000112.1:0-16338 GCA_052388195.1 Nitrososphaerota archaeon
AAAATATAGAGGACAGGACAATGTGGAAGGGATAAAATATCTTGGGGCTGACAAAGCACGTGCAAACCCAGCAGCTGTAAATGCAATTCATGATGCTAAGCTAGTTATTATCGCACCAGGAAATCCACTTACTAGCATAGGCCCGATTCTTTCTATTAAGGGAATAAAAAAAGAACTATCAAAATCAAAAAAGAAAGTCATAGTAGTGAGTCCCCTTGTTGGAGACAAAGCAATCACTGGTCCCGCTGCAAAATACATGGAAGCAGCTGGTATGGAAGTCTCTGCATATGGACTTGCAAAGATGTATTCTGATGTTGCTTCTCACATCATAATAGATTCATCTGACAGACTGCTTACAAGGAAGATCCAAAACTTGGATATGCATGTATACGAAACTAAAATAAAAATGAAAGACAAAAAAGACGAAGATGCTCTTGCTGGATTTATTCTAAAACAAGTGCATGCATAGATTTAGAACAGCGGCAATTGTTCCCGTAAAGACCTTTTCAAAAGCCAAAACACGACTAAATTTGTCTTCTGAAAAGACTGAAGACTTGTGTAAGGTTATGCTAAATGAGGTTTTACATGCAATTTCACAATCAGAACAAATCGAAAAAATCGCAATTGTTAGCAAGGATGAAAGTGCATTTAAGATTGGGAAAAAGTTTAGTGCTATAGAAATTCATGACGAAAAAGAACTGGGGGTCAATAACGCAGTATCACTTGCTGATAGATATTTTCTAGACAAAGATTTTAACGCAACTATAGTTTTTCCTCAAGACATCCCACTTATTCAACCAGAAGACATACGGACACTTTTGGATTTTCACTTAATGCCAAGATCTGCTTTGGTTGTTCCATCTAGAAAGTTTGATGGAACAAACGCACTATTAAGAGCACCAGTCAATCTTATGGAAACTCATTACGATGAGGACAGCTACAAGATACATCTTACTACCGCAGAAAGCAAAACAGCCTTAACGGCACTTGTTTTGATAAGGAGGATAATGCTTGATATAGATGAGCCTGAAGATCTTCACTATATTTTAAAAAGCACAAATTATTCCGTTTCAAAGACACTGAAAAAATTGTTATAGAAATCCAAACTCATTTTTTTCTGATTCAAGAGCGTAACACTAATAGATTTGTAACACTAATGCACAAACAAAAGGAGATCAAAAAACAATTTTTGTGTGACAAAATTGGATAAAGACATACATAGCCATGCAGGGAGGTGCCCAAGATGTGGAAAGGGTCGCTTGGTTACTGATAATAATACTGGAGAGACATTTTGTGGTAGCTGTGGTTTAGTTATGACTGACAGATTAGAAGAGCCAGGCCCAGAGTGGCGTGCCTTTTCAAAAGAAGAACATGAAGACAGAAGCAGAACGGGAGTGCCAACCTCGCTTGCAATGCATGACATGGGACTTGCAACAATAATTGGTCCTATGGATAAAGATGCTACAGGAAAACCACTTTCGGCATCTATGAAAAGTACAATAGAGCGTTTAAGAACATGGGACAGCAGAAGTCAGGTTCGTGAACCCGTAGATAGAAACTTCAGACAAGCATTCAGCGAACTTGATAGACTAAAAGATAAGCTTACCATAGGTGAAGCAGTAATAGAAAAGTCAGCATACATATACAGAAAGGCGTTGGAGAAAGGACTTGTTAGAGGAAGATCGATTTCTGCATTGATTGCTTCTGCACTCTATGCTGCATGTAGAGATACCGGAACGCCTAGGACTTTAAAGGACATTGCAGCCACAAGTAACATAAAGAAAAAGGATGTTGCACGGTGTTACAGGCTATTAATACGTGAACTTGATTTAAAGATGCCTGTCGTTGATCCAGTGAAGTGTGTTGCACGAATAGCAAGTAAGGCAAGTCTGAGTGAAAAAACAAAACGTAAAGCATTAGCAATTTTGAAAGATGCAGAGGAGATAAAAATTTCTGCCGGTAAAGACCCAATGGGGCTTGCAGCTGCAGCACTCTACGTTGCATGTGTACTAAATAGTGAAAACAAAACACAAAAGGACGTTGCTGAAGCTGCTGGCGTTACCGAAGTAACAATCAGAAACAGGTACAAAGGGCTTAAGCTTGCATTAAGGCTGTAGGCTCTTTTTTTGACTTGATGTAGTTTAGAATAATCATAGCCATGGCTAATGCACCTGTGCTCAAAAGCAGAACCTCGACCGTATTAAGAAATGGACTTGAAAACTCGCTTACAATTGAAGTTTGGTTTATGGCTGACATGAAAAAAACATAAGAAAATATGAAATAGTTTGTTGCCCAGTGGACCAAAATTGCCGGTGCCAAACCGTACCTGAAATAAACCCAACCTATTATCACTCCTGCTACAGTCGCTTGAGCAAACTTGCCAGAACTCCACGGTGAGCCTGAAATTATGTGAGCTGCTCCAAAAAATATTCCTACCACCACAATCAAAATTACTACCTTTTTGTAGTTTGTAATTTCAAGATTTTTTGAAGGATTCCAGAGAGATTTGAAAAAATATGTCAATGAGGCTTTGTGAGAAAACATTGCATAAAGTGGAAGGCCAATTAACAACACACGAAAACCTAGCTCCTCTTTTAGTGGAGACGCACTCACATTAAAGAATTGTATTAAGGCGTTTTGAAATTCTGGTGGCTCAGTCTTCACACCAACTATTTGCTGTGTAGAATCAATGATTGCGGAAAACACAATCAAAATTGAAAACCACGTTATCATACTAAGAAAAGAATTCCTTTTGATGTTTTGCCATCCTTCAACCATCAATGAGGTAACGGCTCTCATAAAATTTCTATCAGGCCCTACAATAGCAATGGTAAATAGAATTATGTAAATGCACCATATTAAAACAAAGCCTTCCCCGATCTCAAACTTGAGTGGTAGCTTAAAGCTTAGACCGCCAAGAAAAACATCGAGCCCATCAAGAGGATATTCGAAATTTTTTTCTTGTCCCACATCAGAATTAAAAACTACATATGCACCAATAGGAAAAGACAGGAGCATCATTCCAAAAATTATTGCTACTAGTGCAGAATACGGAATCGCAAGAATTCTAAGGAATCTGTCATTTTTTAGCAAGTCTAGTTTAATGCACTTCTATGCTTGATTCTGGAAATCCTAGTTTTACTAAAGTTCCTTTGATTGTATCCCTATGGTCACCTTGAAGAAGAATGTAGCCATCTTTTACTGTACCACCACAAGCATACTTTGCTTTTAGTTCTCTGACAACTTTTCCAAGATCATTCATCTTAGGATTGATTCCTTCTATCATAGTACCCTTCTTTTTAAAGCGTCTCTCTTCTACACGAACAACAATTTGAGTAGAATCTTTTTCAAGTTCACCACAGGCGCATAAGTCATTAGGAAGTCCGCATGTATTGCAGATTACCGCCATTCAAAGTAAAATTTTGCTTTCCTACTATTAAGCCTTGTCAGCCTCTAGGTTTTTTACTTGGATTTGTAAATTAGGTTTGTGTCAAAGGAGACTACCAAAAAAGCAGTAGAGATGCTTCTAAAGGGCGCAACATTGGTAAGTGATCCTTGTCCATACTGCAAAGGTGTGCGTGTCATAAAGAATGGACACGCTCTATGTGTAAATTGTGGAAGAGAAGCAAAAGATGAAAACGTTCCCGTGGCAGTAGAAGTGAAAAAACCCGATGTGAATCTAGCTCTTACAAAATTTGAGCAAAAATTACAAGATCTAGCCAAAGAGCTAGAACACGAAAAGGATTACGAAAAACAACAAAAGATCCTAAAATCAATAAGTGAACTAACTACAATTATAGATAAGCTCAAAAAGTAAGATAACAAAAGTTTTTATGTAAAAATCTGTCCTGTCAAAGACAACTATGAGTAGCAAGAAAAAATCGGCACCATTGCCTGCGTCTAGTGCTGGCCTTTTAAGGTTCTTTGAGGATGAGACTAAAGGATATCGCATAAGGCCAGAGATAGTGGTGGCTATTCCAAGTAGCCTAATCGCAATCTCTTGGATTCTGAAAATTTTCTTCCTACCATGACAGAAAACACCAATACCGTATCTCGTATTCACAAGAGGTATTCACTGACACTACTTAGCCCATCATCGCCTTATCTATCACTAATTGTTTCTGTAGCTGCTGCATCTACAATTGTTCTACTTGCCGCATATGCTTACTTTGATACATATGCTAGGCTCTCCTTTCATCTGCCACTGGCAATTGGTGCACTACTTGTTACACAAATAGTTGATTATCGTATCTTGCATACAGATCTTACCAAGGTTCGTCACATCTCTGGATTTGGAAATCTTCTGTGGTTTGTTACTGCATTAGGAGGTTTGATATCAGTACCACTATTTTCAAAACCAGAGTCATTGCCAATGTATCTGACGGAAGGAATGTTTTTGTTTGCAAGCTTTAGAATTGGAATTTTTACATCTGTCATTGGTGCAAAGGTTAAGCTAGCGTGGGCACTCTGTTTGATTCAACCACTTGCAATGTTTTTGGCAATTGTTCCTTGGCAATTCTGGATTCCAATGCTCACAGACTTGCAGACAATTGCATATGGTATTGTGTTTCTGGTGGTGGGTACAGTTTGGAGCATTATTACAGACAGAGCTGGTGGACCAAAAATTCCAAGTACTCACAAGGTATTACAGGCTTATATCAAAGCATGGACAAAAAATGATCCTTCTGAGATGGAACGTTTGATGGAGGAGCGTTCTCAGCCATCCAAAGTCTCTACGTTTCAAATTAAATTTAAGACAAAAAATAACGAATTTACTCTTGTTCTTCCTGATGTTCATCCTGGACCATTTCACCCAATAGGGGGAAGTAACATTCCATATCAGATATACAAGAACCTAAATTCGTCTGCAATGGTAATGCACAGCATTTCTGATCACTCACTTAACCTGCCATCAAAATCACAGGTGGATGCATATCTTGCAAGTTTTGCGAAAAGTTCAATCATACAACAGGGTCAAAGATGCACAAAACCAGTCACGGTACAGGTGAACAAGGCAAGAACCGTTGGTTTTCTTTTTGACAAGACAGCTGTTCTGATCCTGTCACTTTCACCACATGGGATGGAAGACGTGCCACTATATGTAAAAAATGAGCTTGAACAATATGCAAAAAACCGTGGCTTTGATCGAACATTAATAGTAGACAGTCACAATGCCATGGGCGAAGAAATCTTGCCAAGTGATGCTGATGATCTCTTCAAGGCGGCAAAATCAAATCTTGATACATTGATAACAAAAGAATCTTTTTCATTCGAAATTGGATACGCAAATTTGGAAAATCAGAAAATTTTGGCAGATGACTTGGGACCAGGTGGGATTGGAATTCTCTGTATGAAAATTGGCGATGAGAAGTTTTTCCTTGGGTGGTCTGACTCTAACAACATGCAAAATGGTTTCCGGGAAGAAATTGTAAATCATCTTTCAATACATGGCTATAATTTACTTGAGGTGTGCACATCTGACTCACACTACAAAACAAGAGAGGCTAGAAATAAGCATGGATACTTTACCTTTGGCAGCTTGTCAGCATCCCATGAAGCCGCATCTTGGTATCTAGATCTGGCAAAGAAGGCTGAACAGAATCTTTCCTTATCTTCTTTTGAAGCATTACAGCATCAAACCGATGTAAAAGTGATGGGAACTACATTACTTGAGGATTATTCAAAATCTCTAGACCGTACCATGAGAATCACCAAGCTGTTTTTGGTAGGCACTACGATCTTCTTCTTTTTAACCATGTTCTAACGTGTTAATGTCGTCTAAATTTCCATAAAATTCCTCACAAAACGAACCAAGCTGAGAAATTGGTATAATTGGAACTTTATCTACAAATCTTACTTCCTCTTGATATAAGGTAACTATTGCAGGAATTGCTGCTTGAATCTTTTCTTTTGTAAGATAATGTTTAGTTCTCTCTATCTGTTTTTTTACTGCTTTTTCTATGGCTGACTGACTTGTTCTTTTCCAATGTTTACAATCAATTAATATGGCTATGCCTGATTTTACACCAACGACATCAATTTCCATACGTGGCTTTGTAAGAATCAGATTTCTAGTTATTTCAAAATCATTAGAGTTTAGAATCTCTGCAACAAGAGATTCAAAATCCTTCCAACCAAGTGATCTTGAAACCTCATCAACAGTTGCACCCATCCGTATTGCTAGCAGGCAAGTCTTTAGTTTGTCATTTTCGTCAAAGAAGACTTGATGATCCTCATATCTTCCTATTCCATTTTGTAAGAAATTATCAAGCATCATCCTTGCTGTATCTTCATCAGTTTTTGTAACTACAGAAAAGTCCTTGACTGACATACCTCCAGGAATTATTCCGTTTATTGCTCTTATCAGAGTCTGAAGATTCAACAAGTTTAATTCAATTTGCGTTATTTATATACAGTTTTAAGCAAAACAAGTCATGAAGTTAGTGCTAGTCCCCATACTAGCTGTTTTTGTTTTTGGCTTTGTTTTCGCTTTTGCTGACAAGGGAACTTTTGTGGATAAAGTACAATTTGTACAGTATCTGGACGAGAACACCGCACTTGAAGAAGTAAAAAACGGAAATTTGGATATGTATTATTCTACCATTCCATCTGACAGGATTGAAAATCCAAAGTCACGCGAAGGGTTGAAGGTGTTTCAATCTACAGGGGGCTCTTACAGCATTCTTGTGAATCCAGCTCAGACTGAAAAATTCAATCCATTTTCTATAAGAGAGGTGAGGTTTGCGCTCAACTACCTCATAGACAGAGAATTGATTGTAAATGAGCTTCTTGGAGGATATGGCGTGCCAATGATTTCAGCTTATGGAACATTTGATCCTGATTATCTTTTGATTTTAGATGAGCTAGAGTCTTTTAACTTTAGATACAATCCTGCTCTTGCTGAAGAAATGATCTCAACCTCTTTACTTGATGCAGGCGCACAAAAAATAGATGGCAAATGGTACTATGATTCAAAACAGATCGAGATTATAATTTTCATCAGAAGTGACGACCAGATAAGAAAATCAGTCGGCGAAATTCTTTCATCACAACTGGAAAAAGTTGGATTTTCTGTCAAAAAAGAGTTTGGAGATCTAAACAAGGCGTTTTCTGTGGTATATGGCTCAAATCCTTCTGATCTAAAATGGAGCCTGTACACAGAAGGGTGGGGAGGAAGAGGTGGATTTGTAAAATATGACTCACTTGTTTCTGCTCAAATGTACTCTCCATGGTTTTCTAACATGCCTGGATTTAACAGCCCACAATACTGGAACTATCAAAATGATTACATGGATTCTATTTCGATGAATATATTTCTAGGAAACTTTACTTCTGCAGAAGAGAGAAATGAACTTTTAAAAAAGGCAGTAAGGGAAGGCATAAAAGAATCAGTTAGGATTTTTCTTGCAAGTAGAATAGACCAATATGTTTCAAATGAAAAAATTGAAGGCATAGTAAATGATTTTGGAGCAGGTGTTCCAAGCAGATTTACTCCAATCAATGTAAGAGGTAATTCAGATTCAATAACAATAGGTGTAAAGCAGATCTATCAAGGAGCATGGAATCCGGTGGGCGGCATAACTGATCTATACAGCAGGGCCATATGGGACACAGTTTCTGATCCTGCAATTTTCAGGCATCCTTACACCGGCGTTAGCATTCCAATTAGGTGTGAATGGAAAGTGGATACTGCAGGGCCTACCGGAAAGTTGGTTGTTCCTGAAGATGCAATAAGATGGGATCCACTGCAGCAAAAGTGGAACCAAGTTGGCAATGGCAAACAAGCCACAAGCAAAGTTACATTTGATCTAAAATTTAGTAACTGGCACAACAAACAGACAATGGATATGAATGATGTGTTGTATTCACTTTACTTTTTGTATGAGTGGGGCTCAGAACAACAGGAAAACGACAAGACATTTGATTCAGAGTATTCACCAAAAGCAAATCAAGCGGCTCAGACATTAATTGCAGTTAGAGTTATTGACAAAGACACTATAGAGGTCTATCAAGATTATTGGCACTTTGACGAATCAGAAATTGCAGACTCTGCAGGAGTTTGGGCAGCTATGCCTTGGGAGATATATTCTGCCATGGAAAAAGCTGTAATTGATGGAAAGGTTGCATTTTCTAGATCAAGTGCAGTTGGTAAAAACATAGGATGGCTTTCCTTACTTGTGCCAAATGATGCAGAAATAATAAAATCAAACCTAGACGAATTCAAAAAAACTTCCTTTGTTCCGGCTGCACTGGCACAATTTGAGCCCAACCCACAATACCATGATTCTAGATATGACTCATCAATCGCATGGATAGTAAAAAACAATCATGCAATAATTAGTAACGGTCCATTCTATCTTGAGAGTTATTCTCCAGAAGCAAGAACAATAACAACAAGAGCTTTTGATGATTCAACATACCCATTTGAGGCTGGTCACTGGAAAAAGTTTGAAGATGTTACAATTGCAAAAATAAACAGGGTTGATCTGCCCACCACTATTACTATAGGGAAAAAGCTGACCATCCCAGCTTCTGTTGATACGGACTCAATAATCTATTATTATTTTACAAATTCTGATGGTAAGGTAGTAGCTTCTGGCACACAAAAATCTATACTTGGTAAGGCTGATATCATACTGTCAGAGGAACAGACATCACTTTTTAGTATTGGTGCAAATGATCTGAAGATATTTGCAGTGTCAGAATCTGCTTTACGACCTGACATAACTTATACCAGCTTTTTAGCAATAAAGGGCGAAAACCAAATAATTCCAGGATTTGGGTACGATTCTGAAACCTTGTTAGTTACACCATCTTATTTGCTCGTAGGTATTGCTTTAGCTGCAGTAACAATAGCAATAACAATAATAGCAGTCGTTATATGGAGACAAAAGAAGCAACCCTAATGTTATTAACTCAATTTCGCAAATGAAAGAAAATGAGCTTTAAGCGATATATTCTGACTCGAGTCACCACGATGTTTGGTGTGCTTATGGCTACGCTTTTGGTCACAATAGCGCTTGTTGGCTCTAACATGGATAACATACTAAAACAAAGTGTTGCCTTTGAAATACGGCAACAGATAACTGACAACAAGGCTCTTGTTGAGAATTTCAAAAACCCTGAAGAACTCGACTCGTTTATAACAACACAAATTGATCAGAGAATCAAAGCGTTGGGGCTTGATGAGCCTTGGTACTCGCCACCACGACTTGGGCTTTCAGTTTACAAGATCTTGATACTTGATTTTGGACACGCAACATTTCTTACAAGCGATTCTGGTTCCTCTAACGTAAAAGACATTTTACTTGAAAAGCTTCCACGCACAATTCTCCTTTTTACCACGGCAACTGTGATTATTTCTTTGCTTGGAATATTTCTTGGAGCCCTCTCAGGAAGCAAGATAAACTCCAAGCTTGATAGAATGACCTCAACTTTTGCCGTGGTAAGTAGCAGTTTTCCAGTATGGTGGATAGGAATGCTGATGATCTTTGTCTTTGCATTTGCATACCAGATATTTCCAGCTAGAGCAACACCATTGATTCCTGTAACAGACCCAGGATATGTTATGGCCCTTTTGTATCACATGACACTACCACTTGTCACACTCGTTCTCATAGGATTTGGTTCGTGGGCATACCTTGTCAGAAACTTTCTGATTGGAATTTTGCAAGAAGACTTTATTATCGCAAAAAGAGCTGCTGGTATCCCAGAAAGAAAGATAATCTATACACACGCACTCAAAAATGCAGCTCCTCCAATCGTAACAATCCTTGCGCTAAGTCTTTCAGGATCACTTGGTGGTGCTGTGATAACAGAGGCTGTCTTTGATTGGCCAGGAATGGGACGATTGTACTTTGAGGCAATAAGCGTTCTTGACTTGCCTGTAATAATTGGAGCAACATATGTTTTGACTGCATTTTTCCTTGCAAGCATCTTTGTGGCTGATATAATGTATGGCTATTTTGATCCACGGGTGAGAACTGGATGAGTCTTTCTTCAAATGAGATCTGGCATGAGTTTTCAAAAAACAAGATAGGACTTGCTGGTATTGGAATAATAATACTACTCTTTGCAATGTCAGCAGTTGCTGCAGTAACTATCCCAGTAGAGACCTTCAAAGAATGGAATAATCCAGCTAGCTGGCTAACCTTTCCAAAATCATCACTTCCTGCTTGGGTAAACTTTTTTCTGTATGAAAAAATACCTGAACATAAGATACTAAAGAATCCACAAACCGCGTCTCAGACGGTAGGAGAAATATCAGTTATCTCCAATGGCTTTATAGTCGATTATGAGTATGATGCATTTCCAAGTGACTTTATCTACGAATACGCAGCAAGATATAGCGGAGCTCCGCTCTTGCAAATTTCAGTAATTCGCCCCGATGGACTTGAACTTCAATTAACGTCCACCTCTCTTCCAAAATCATCAAGTGAGACTAGCTATCACGGGCTTATCTTTTCAACCGATGATTCGGTGAAAAAAAACCTTAGAAAGAATGCGGAACATTTTGCATTTCCACTTGATTTATTGTCTGCTGAAGATATTGTCTTTTCTACAACTGATACCAACAAAGTGTTGAAAGGACGTTATGTGTTTCAGGTAAACCTCTACAGTGTTGATTCACAAACTGACATCAAAGATTCAAAATTCATTCTGGGTGGTAAGATATATGGTCTTATAGGAACAGATGAGCTAAGGCGTGATCTGGCAGTTGGTTTGCTTTGGGGCACACCACTTGCGCTATTCATTGGAATTGTTGTGGCTGTTGGGTCTGTAGTGGCTGGATTAATCTATGGTGTTTTTGCTGGCTACAAGGGAAAAAAGACTGACGAAGCAATGATGCGCTTCAACGATGTCATTTATGCCATGCCAGCACTTCCACTTTTGATCATTTTAGCGGTAACTATAGGTAACAGCATCTTTCTGATTGTGGGATTTTTGATGATTTTTGGCTGGGTTGGAATTGCAAAGGTCTCAAGAAGTATGGCAATGCAGATTAAAACGCTGCAATACGTCGAAGCTGCAAAGATAATGGGGCAAAAGGACATTAAAGTGATTTTCAAACATATCTTGCCTCAACTTTTGCCCTACACCTTTGCAAGCATAGCAATCTCAGTGCCTGCTGCAATTACAACAGAGGCAGGTCTTAGCTTTTTGGGTCTTGGTGATCCAACCTTTCCTACATGGGGCCAAATCCTACATGATGCAAACACATTTGGTGCGGCAGCCCGTGGTCTGTGGTGGTGGATTGTACCGCCTGGAGTCATGATTGCTCTTACAGGTCTTGCGTTTGTCTTTATTGGTAATGCAATGGATACAATAGTTAATCCAAAGCTAAAGCGCTAAGGTCTGAATTGACGAATTATCTTTATAACTTCATCATTTAGCTTCAAGGTGTAGGCAGCTGCGTTTGGATCAGTATCTTGTGACAACATCTCTGCAAACTGCGTCTTGTCTCTTCCTCTTTCGTACATGCCACCAGATTCCTTTACGCAGAGTGGGAACTTTTGCATCTTCAAACCACTTTTTGTAAGATAGTCTATGAATTTTTTGTAATTTTCAGGAGAAAACCATTCTGAATGAGTTTCTTCACACATCATTATCCAAGCATCAATTGTATTTTGAAATAATGCCTTTTTCCGAAGCTCTTCTAGAGTCATGTTATTTTTTGAAATCTAATCTACTAAAAGTCTGCTCTTTTCATCTTGGAGCCGCATCTTGGGCATGAGCCACCCTTGAACTTGTTGTTGCAGGTAAGGCAAATGTATTTTATCCCCTGACTCTGGCCAAAAAATCCGCCGCCCTCTCCAAATCCCCCCATTCTTCTTAGGGCTCGCTTTCTAAGGAATAAGGGAAAGGCTATGAAGATTGCTAAAGCTGTGATCAAACCATATGGCCATGGTAAAAGCATCTGCAAGCCAATGCTGACGGCAAGTGATCCAAACATGAAAATCAAATAAGTTTTATAATTAATCACACTGGACTTTGTTCCAAAAAGCTTATAAGTTTTTGTCATGGTTTGTGCTAACTTACAGTTATCGGGATACTATTGCCATCTCTGTCGTAGGCAAAGATGTCATCATCCTCATATGGTGATTTTACAATTATTGAGACAAACCCAAAAAAGTTGTGCAGATCTGTAACTGAAGGACTGGCAGAGCCAACTGGATGAGAATGGACGGTTCCCACATAACTGGGATCAAAAGGCAAAAAGGAGTGTGGAAAACCTGCAAAGGTAGGACCGCTATGTGAGAAGGGTGGAATAACTAGACCATCAACAACGATGTTGCCTTTTTTTGATTTTCCACGAAGAATAAGAATTCCTTCGTTTGGATGATTCATCTTACAGTATGATAAGATTCCATCGCGTACCTCTTTTTTTATGGTAACTGTACGGTGGAGATCAGTTTTTTTGAAAATCATACAAATATGGGTACAAGTTAGTCATTAAATCTTTAAGGTTATTCTGGTTCCTGAAATTTCTTTTAGTTTAATTTCAACACCCTGTACAAGTTGTGGCATGTGTATTGTAGCGTCATTAACCTCATTTTCCAAATTCTTGGTGACTGACTCCGCATGTGTCTTTTTGTCTTTAGTCTTAATTAGCTCCCTTTCCTTTTCTTCTAACTCGTTGATATTAAAAATGCCAAGCCTATTTTCAAAAGTGGCTCTTTTTTGTGAAAGGTCAGATTTCATCTTTAGGAACTCATCAAGTCTGTTAATGGTTTCTTCAATTTGTTGAACAGCTTTCGCGGTATCTTTGACTGAAACACTTCCTGCAACTACTGCTTTTATCACTGCATGTAGTACCTCAACGATGGAATCCTTATTTTCTCGGATGAGCACTTTCGAGGGATTTGTAATCAATTCTCCCATAATCCTTTTGAGTGGTTTTTCAAGAGATGAAATGTAACTGTATTTACCAAGAGGCCTAGATATCTTTGAAAACTGTAAATCTATTTCATGCTTTATGCTGTCCTCTTCTAAAGTGAGAGCGTCCATCTCTTTTCTAATTTTTAGAAATTCTTGATATTCATTTTTAGACTTTGAATTTTGAATTCCTAGTTCGATATTTTGCATCGTTTTATCATAGTTTTTTATCTCTTCTTTGATCTTAGAAATCTCTTTATTTTTTTCTTCAATCTCTTTTTGTGATTTTTTTATTTTTTTACACGTTTCTGAAATGGTTGCTACAATGGACTCAAATTTAGCATGCTCATCGACAAGCTTTTGCAATTCGGCTTTCTTAGTTGCTACTTCAGCCAGATGTTCTTTTAATTTGTCTGCATATTTTCTTGCAAAAATGTGCATTACTCTAGTATTTGCTCCTAAAATGTCGCCTATTCTTTTGAGCATCTGTCCAATCTGGACGTTTAAATTTATAACATCTGCATACTTTTCTGTATTTGATAGGTTAACTGCTGTCTCTTTTCTTAGTCCAGAAATTACTACCTCTTTACCTCTTTCGATAACCAGTTTTAGATGTTTATCAACATCATCAACTTTTAGCGTATCACTTTCAAGTTGAGAAATTATTTGTATAATGTTTTTACGTTCCATTTCTACTACATCTTTAATTGATTTTGCACTTTCTGTAATTTTTTTAAGACGTTGCATCTGATTTTCTTTTATAATATCATTTATTTCTGAGAGATTAACTTGTTTTTTTAATACTCTAGATTCAATAGTTTTATTTGTTGTTTTTTTCTTACCCCAACCAAAAACCATTCGTATTTTACCTATTCGCTTAATGGATTTACAATGTTAAATATTACGTTATGCAAATTATTTCATGAGCGATACTCGTTTTATAATAATAGGGTTGGTTCTTGTATTTGCGGGCTTTCTTATTTTAGGTATATTTGGCAGACCATTTTTTGAATTTACAATTCAAGCAAATGAATTTGGTGACTGTTTTGATTACACCGAAGACGGGCGTGCCATGCCTGTAGACTGTGATTTGATACTGCAAAACAAAGTAATCTTGTTTGGAGTAGTCTTTGCTCTAATTGGAGGAGGAATAATAGCATTGATCAAAGGTGTGCGTGGCAGGTGGGATCAAGACGTCAAAAGCGACGAAATGGTTGGTCCAAAGAAAGACCATTAAGTGCCTCATTTTTCAAATTTTAAGAAGAAAAAGTAGGGGAAAAATTAGTTTTTTGGATTTGATAAAATCTTACTCAGCTGCGGGTTGTGAAGAACCTTCTACTAGATCAGCAGAAGCAAATCGTTGACCAACTTGCGTGATCTTTACCTTTGCATTCTGTCCTGCCTTTCCGTCTTTAACAAATATCACAAAGCCTTCTACTCTTGCGATACCGTCTCCTTTTCTACTAATTTCCGTTATGGAAACGTCGTATTCCTTTCCTGTTTCTACTGGTTTTGGCCCATCATCAAATCGTCTGTTGCCGCCATATCCTCTATCTCGTCCATACCCTCTATTCGATCTTCCAAAACCGCTGTCGTTATAACTCATCGTTGCACCTCCTTTCTTATTTATTGATGTGATTATGTCCCAATAAGAATGGATGCAATTTGTGCTCTCGAAATTACCACGATTGGGCATAAAAAAGAGAAAATCATGAAATACTCTATAGTTCTTATTAGCAGACAAACCAACACATGTTGATTATTGTATGGTTTTACAAACTTTGAACACTGGTAGTCGTTGTGCACGATGTGGAAAAAATTCGATGTTGACTGATAATGCCACTGGTGAAAGGTTTTGCGGGGGATGCGGTTTTGTTATTTCTGAACGCGTTGAGGAATCAGGCCCTGAATGGCGTTCGTTTTCAAAAGATGAATATGACGATAAAAGCAGAACAGGTTCGCCAACCTCGCTTGCAATGCATGACATGGGACTTGCTACAATAATTGGTCATGCAAACAAGGATGTAACTGGAAAACCACTGTCAGCTTCTATGAAAAGCACGATAGAACGTCTCAGGACATGGGATAGTAGAAGTCAGGCCCATGAATCTGCAGACAGAAACTTTAGACAGGCATTTAGCGATCTTGGCAGACTAAAAGACAAGCTTGCTCTTTCAGATGCAGTAATAGAAAAGACGGCATACATTTACAGAAAGGCACTTGACAAGGGTCTTGTCAGGGGAAGATCCATTCCAGGACTTCTTGCAGCAGCACTATATGCAGCATGCAGAGATAGCGGAACACCAAGAACGTTAAACGACGTTTCATCACAAATCAACATAAAAAGAAAGGATGTATCACGATGCTACAGGTTGCTTTTGCGAGAACTCGATCTAAAGATGCCAGTGGTAAATCCAATAAGCTGCATGGCTAGAATAGCAAGCGAAGCTGAACTAACTGAAAAGGTAAAACGAGGAGCTCTTACAATCTTAAAGAATGCAAGCGAGATGGAAATTACAGCCGGAAAAGATCCTATGGGACTTGCAGCAGCTGCGTTATATCTTTCATGTGTGATGTGCGGAGAAAACGTAACACAAAAAGTTATTGCGATGGCAGCTGGAGTAACCGAAGTTACGATACGAAACAGGTACAAGGGACTAAAAGAGTCACTAAAAATCTAGTCTTTTACTGATTTGTGATCAATTATATCAGATCTGCAGATCATTCATCTCTTGTGGCAAAATAGCAAAGATATAAGGGTTAGACTGGATGGTTTAATACATAAGCCAAAATTCTATTTTGCTTAAAGTATTTGAGGCATATACTCGTGATGTTGGGAGAGGCATAGCACGCCTTGATTATGATTCCATGGACTCACTTAGCGCAGCAACTGGTGATGTCATCGAAATTAAAGGAAAGAGAAGAACTGTCGCAAAATGTCTCCCCCTTTATCCGTCAGATGAGGGAAAGGGAATTATTCGAGTTGATGGACTTGTACGAAACAACGCTGGAATACCAATAGGTGATACAGTTGCAGTACAAAAGATAAAAGCAGTTGCTGCTGAAAAGGTTGTAGTAGCACCACTTGAAGCTATTCCTCCAATAGATGAAAGATACCTTGCAGACTCACTAGAAAACACTCCATTGATAAAAGGCGATAACATAATGGTACCATATTTTGGTGGCAGGCTGACTTTTCAGGTAATAGGAGTCACACCAGTGGCCGATGCCGTTATTGTAACCCAAAAGACACTATTTCATATTGGAGAAAAAAGCGATTCTCTTCACGGTGTTCCACTGGTATCATATGAAGATATTGGCGGTCTGACTGATGTGATAAAAAAAGTTAGAGAAATGATCGAGCTTCCAATGAGGCACCCAGAGATTTTTGAAAAGCTTGGGGTTGAAGCTCCAAAAGGTGTGTTGCTTTTTGGAGTGCCAGGAACTGGCAAGACACTTTTG
>JBQTIK010000113.1:0-14074 GCA_052388195.1 Nitrososphaerota archaeon
TATTTGATATCTTTTCCAAAAATCCCACTCAGAAAGTTCTTCTTTTGATATGGGCGTTCTGATCTTGTTATTATAATGTAGCCATGCATGAATAACATCTGCTAAAACACCGTCAACATCAAGACCTATCTTCAATTTTTCAGTGATCAATTCTTTATCAATTAAAGGTATCTCGAAATTCTTCTAAAATCTTTTTCTGGCGTTTATCTAGTTTAGTTGGAATGTTTACAACAAATCTTACGTATTGATCTCCACGTCCTCTACCACCAAGATGTGGGAGTCCCTTTCCTTTCAATTTTATAATAGAATTTGGTTGTGTGCCTTGCTCTATAGTCAGTTTTTCTGTTCCTTCCAAAGTAGGTATAACAATGGTTTTACCAAGAGCCGCATCTACCATTGATATGTTTGCATCATAAAATATGTCTGCCCTATCTCTTTTGAATTTTTCATGAGATTTTACCCTAATTCTAACAATAAGATCACCGTTTATACCATTATCAACAGATTCACCTTCACCTTGGATTGTGTATTCGCCAGTGTCTACTCCTAGTGGGATGTCAAAAGAAAGATGTTTTGTTCCCTTTTGTTTGCCTTTTCCTTTACATTTGCTACATGGTCTTTCTATTATTTTTCCTTGACCACGGCATGTGTTACAGGGGTGTACAGTAATAAAAGTCGAAAAACCTGAACTCCTAGATGTTCTCACTTGACCTTGACCATTACAGACTGTGCAGGTTCGCATCGATGTTCCTGGTGCACATCCTGAACCTTTACAGTTTTCACATTCAACATCTTTTTGCAGATCAATTTCCTCACGTTTTCCTCTTAAAACATCTTCCAGTGTTATTGAAGTTTCGTAAACTAAATCTGCTCCTCGTTCTCTACCAAATCCACCAAATCCGCCAAATCCACCCCTACCAAAAAAGGATTCAAATATGGAGTCAAATCCTCCGCCCCCAAAACCACCAAAAATGTCTTCAAAATTAACACGAGCTCCACGGAATATGTCTTCTGTACTGTATCTTCCATCGACACCGGCATGACCATATGTGTCATAGATCTTTCGTTTTTCACTATCAAACAAAACCGCATAAGCTTCTGATATTTCCTTAAAGTGTTCTGAAGCATAAGGAGATTTATTTCTGTCAGGATGAAACTTCAGGGCCAGTTTCCTGTACTGTGATTTTATTTCATCTTGTGAAGCATTCTTTTGAACTCCAAGAACTTCATAATAGTCTCGCTTTGCGCTCATAATTATAGGGATTTTTGGTGAATTGTGTTCAGATTAGATAAATATCCTTTTGTTGTCATATCAAAAAAGCATCAATTCATTGGGCTGTACCAGTGGTTTGAGTAGTTTGTCCATCTCCAGTACTTGTTTGTGACCCTGCACCAGCTTGTTGACCGCCTTCTTGTGGTGGAGTGACATTTTTGTAAAGCTCCGTGCTTATCTCATTTACTATTGTTTTTAGTGCATCAAGTTTTGATTTTATCTCAGTAGAGCCCTTTTCAAGTACATCTTTTAGCTCTTTTACTGCATTAGTGACCTTTATTCCTTGTTCTTGAGTTATTTTATCTTTAAGATCTTGATTGATCAGTTTTTCAGTGGTATAGATGTAGCTTTCTGCTTCATTTTTTAGATCAATCTCTTCCTTCTTTTTCTTATCCTGTTCAGCATAAAGTTCAGCATCCTTTTTCAATTTTTCAATTTCTTCTTTTGAAAGTTTGGTACTTGCAGTTATTGTTATCTTAGCCTCTTTTTGTGTACCAAGATCTTTTGCGGTGACATTAAGAATGCCGTTTGCGTCTAGATCAAACTTTACTTCAATTTGTGGAACACCTCTAGGTGCGGGTGGAATTCCAGAGAGATTAAAGCTGCCAAGCGAAACATTATCTGCAGCCATTGGTCTTTCACCTTGTACTATGTGAATCGTAACGGCTGTTTGATTATCTGCGGCAGTTGTGAAGATTTTGCTTTTTGACGTTGGGATGGTTGTGTTTCTATCAATCAAGGGTTCTCGTAATCCTCCAAGAACTTCTACTCCAAGAGTAAGTGGTGTAACATCAAGAAGCACAATGTCACTTGTAACATCACCAGCTATGATTCCTGCTTGTATTCCAGCTCCTAAGGCGACCGCCTCCATGGGATCCACACCAGATTCTGGTTCCTTTCCCATTACAGACGCGACAAATCTTCTAACTAGCGGAATTCGTGTTGGTCCTCCCACCAGAACAATCTTTGATATGTCAGAAGGAGAAAGTTTTGCGTCTTCTAATGCCTTTGTTATTGAAGGCCTACACCTTTCCACTATCGGGTTGATGAGTTCCTCAAGCTTTGATCTTGTTAATTTCATTTCTAGGTTTTTTGGACCACTAGTCTGATCATATGAAACGAAAGGAAGGTTGATCTCAGTTTCCATTACTGACGAAAGTTCTATCTTTGCCCTTTCTGCAGCTTCTCTCACTCTAACCATCGCTGCGTTATCTTTTGAAAGATCAATTCCTGTGTTTTTTCTAAAAGTCTCAACAATATGGTCTATTACAACCTTGTCCATATCAGTTCCACCAAGTTGTGTATCACCCGAGGTACTCATGACCTCAAAGACACCGCCTCCCATCTCCATTATGGTTACATCAAGTGTTCCGCCACCAAAATCAAACACCATAATTTTCATGTCTTGCTTATCTTTGTCAAGACCAAATGCAAGCGACGCCGCTGTTGGCTCATTAATTATTCTTACAACTTCAAGTCCTGCAATCTGTCCGGCATCTTTTGTTGCCTGTCTCTGATTATCATCAAAATATGCAGGAACTGTAATTACTGCTTTTTCAATTTTTTCTCCGATAAATGCTTCAGCGTCTCTTTTTATTTTCTGCAAAATAAAAGCAGAAATTTGCTGAGGTTTGTACTCTTTTCCGTTTACTTTAAAAACATGGTTTGTACCCATCTTTCGTTTTGCTGCAATAATAGTACCAGTGGGATTTGTTACAGCTTGTCTTCTTGCTGGTTCACCAACAAGTAGTTCATCATCCTTTGTAAAGGCAACAACTGAAGGAAACGCCTTACCACCGATTGTTGTACCTTCAGCTGCAGGAATGAGTGTTGGTTTTCCACCCATCATTACCGCTGCGGCAGAGTTACTTGTCCCTAAATCAATTCCTATAATTTTGGCCATTATTTTCACCATCTAATCGTTTTTTGACTTTTTTGATATTTCTACTAAACTAGGTCTAATTACTCTGTTCTGTAAAATATATCCCTTGCGAATCTCTGCAGTAATAGTATCATTGTCTAATGATGGATCTTCTTTGACAGATATAGCTTCATGCAGTTTTGGATTAAAAATTTCTCCTAATGCATCAATAGATGTTACACCATATTCTGCCAGAAAAGAATTCATGTTTTTTAAAATTGCATCTAGTCCTTGGGTATTTACTTTTTGTTTTGTAAGTGCTTCCTTTGCACGTACAAAATCATCATATATTGACAAAAACTTGAGCATAATTTCATCTATCATAGAATTTACGCGATTCTTAACATCTAATTCGGTTCTCTTTTTCAGGTTTTCAAAATCTGCAAGAAGGTATTGGAGTTTTTTTTCGTATGATGCAACAGTTTCCTGCTCTTTTGCAAGCCGTACCTTTAGCTCCTCAATGTTTGGTTCTTCTATAGCTGCATTAGTACTAGTTGATACTGATACTTCTGTTTTAGCATCTTGCTCTTCAGTCAAACAAGAGTGTTGATATTTTGGCTAATTTTACTCTTATTACAAGATCTCGCACAATGGATTTGTTTTTATTGTTATGAGATCAGTACTTTTGCCACTCTTGCTAATCTTTTCATAATCTAATTTTGAACATGCCACAACAATTGTAGTCTTATCACTATGAAAAAGATCAAAAGTTGGACCTTGATGGATTTCAACATCACCTATATAATCACGCAGCTTAGTAACAAGTGAATTTAGCATATCGACTTTATCTCCACGCATCTCGTAAGAATCTAGTGTCCAAACTAATGCAACTCTTGTTCTGCTTGCTTTAAGTTCATTTTTTTTCAGAGTAGAACGGATCTCATCTATAAGGCGCTTGACATAACCTTCGATCCCCTTAACGCTTCCATTAACTAGATACATCATGGTGCCAGCACCCTCAAGTGAAGAGCCAAGTGATCTCAGATCATACAACCCATTAGTCATATCGTCCAAAAAGAGATTTTTGAATTCAGCAAACATCAGATCGTTTCTTGTGTTTGGGTCCTGTGCAAACTTGCATACTTCAAGTATGCTAGACAAACCAGAAAACTGTGAAAGAATCTTTATTGCGTGAAAAAGTTCGGCTGATGATATTGATACGAATTTTTTTCCTTTCTTATCGGTTGAAAGTAATCTTGCAAGCTTATCATCCATTTTACCATTAAAAGAGCCGACAATTTCAGGTGTTTGGTTTTTTGTTCCAAGTGGATAATAAAAATATGAAATACCCTTTCCAACTTCAAGTCCTGTTACATGCTCCAAAAGCGAGATGGTTTCATTGTTTCCTCCTACTCCTGTAGGAAGGTTGTAAATTACAGATCCTCCTTTTTTTATTGCTGAAGTTGCATCCTTGAATTTGGAATGAATTTCCATCTTTGTTTCCTGCCCAGTCTTTCTGATTCTTGGGGCAAAGAATAAGTATTCAGAGTGGGAAATTGCGACCTCAATTGGTTCTACTCCAAGCAATGGTTCATCTTCTTTTAGAGAAGCAACGTCAGGATAAGTCTTGGCAATTTCTGATTTTAGCGAAATTGCCATGTGTGCAGATTCGTCGATAATAAAGACATCTGCGCCTTTAATTGCCATTTGACACGCAATTGCATAACCTTCTGTACTAAGACCATAAACAACAACTTTTACCCCTCCCAAATCATTGCAGCTAGGCAAATAGGCTAAGAAAAACTTTTTCCACCGTGAAATTCTATCCAAAATGTTTGAAAATCTGGTTTGACATACTTACACCAAAACAGCTTTTGTTTTTTGAGCCAATGATTAGACGATTACGAAAAAATAATCAAGTGCTTTGTACTTCAAGGAATTATCGTGAAGTAGTTGAGCTTGCCAAAATTAGAGGTATGAAGCTTATACTTGCTGGAAAACATGGTGGGGCTGACAAATCTGATAAATTGAAGGCTAGTCTTAGACGAATGCGTCGTCTGTCAGATATAACAAAAAGTTTTGCTCCTGAATTGACTATTAGTTTTTGCTCTCCAGAAGCAGCAAGAATTTCCTATGGTCTGGGCGTAAAACACATTGCCTTTTCTGACTCACCACATGCAGAAGCAGTTATGAGGCTTTCTATACCACTTGTACAAAAGCTACTCATACCTTGGATCATCCCAAAAAAGGAATTTGTAAGATATGGTATTTCTGAAGAAGATATCGTGCAATACAAAGCCATAGATGCAACTGTAATAGCAAGAGAAAAATCAAAGAACTACTCTAGAAACGACTTTTGCCTAAAGAATAAGAAAACTATCCTTATAAGATCCGAGGAATCTCAGGCTGCTTACATTTCTGGCAAGAGGAGCAAGATTATCAATATCATACGTGAAATTGCAAAAGAATTTTCAAATCACAATGTAGTTATTTTAGCAAGATACCTACCGCAGATACGTCAATTCAAAAAGGAATTTGGAAGTAAGATAATAGTATTGGATAGGGTTGTAGATGGTAAAGGCCTACTTGGGTTCACTGATGTTTTCATAGGTTCTGGCGGTACAATGACCGCTGAAGCTGCATTAATGGGTGTCCCAACAATATCTTATGATGCAGTGCCAAACCATGTTGAGCAATATCTTGTGAAAAATGATCTAGTTAGAAGGGAAAAGGGTTCTAGAAAAATTGTTTATCTTGTCAAACAGATTCTAAAGTCTGATGTTACAAAAACTAGAAAGAAGGCCAGAAAGATTTTGAATTCAATGGAAGATCCTTTCTCAAAACTTCTTGTTGCTATCAAAACTGTTAGTAAGCTTTGAAAATATTCCCCACATCTTCAAAAACCTCATTCATTGATGCACATACATACTGAATAACATTATAAGGGAACCTCAGTCAACACTCAACGCCCGGAAGCCCGGTAGAGGGATGATATACCACCGAGTGTAGCGGTCAAGCATAGGGGCCTTTGGAGCCCTTGACCCCAGTTCGAATCTGGGCCGGGCTATTTTTGTTCCTTAAAATCCTTATAGATAAGGGGCATGTTGCATCATTTCAAAGTCTGGCATAAGCGATATTCCAATTAATATTGGAATCACAAATATAGCAAACGAAATTGCAGTCAATATGATACCAAGCCATAAACAATTTTTTGCTTTACGTGGATCATCGTCTTTTATTATGAAATAAGCAATCACGCCTCCTATAACATTAAAGAAAATAGGTAGCAAAAACCAAAAATTGCTTCTTTTCCTTACTTCCATGAATAAGTTTTCTCATTATAGAATTTAAACTAAGTTGTGTGTATGTAATTACAATTCAAGTTTTGCAAGAAGTTTTGTTGCGATTACAAACAAAATCAGAGCTGTTATAGTTAAAATGAGCATCTCCATTGCCAAAAGAGTACCAAAGTTTCCAAAGATCCCGGCTCTAACCACATCTACAAGATATGTGAGCGGATTAAAATAAAACGCAGTAGAAAGTGGTTCTGGTACACCCTCTGCGGGATAAAATGCTGTGCTTACAAATGCAAAAAATAAAAACACGGTATTAATTACAACGTTGAATCCTTCACTTGACTTTAGTCTAGTGGATATGATGGATGCTATTGAACCAAAAAGAATTGAACCTGCAATAGAAGCAAATACCAAAAGTGGGATTGTAAGTAAGTTAAACTCAACGGATTTGAAGAAAAGTGGATAGCCTACAGTTGTAATAAGAGCGGCACTTATCAAACCAATTATGCCTATTGTATAGATGTTACTTAGTATGTAGTGTGCTTTAGTAAATGGACCAACAAGTATTTGTTCAAACATGCCATGCCGTCGGTCGTTCCAGATTATAATACCAGAAACAAGAGTGCTGTTCATTATGTTAAAACCTATCATGCCAGATGCTATGTATGCCGGATAATCTAGCATTTTATTGCCTAATGGAACAAAATCAATCAAAGCTGTATAAGCAAAACCGGCTACGAAAATATAGATTAAAGGAAAGATGACTTGCCAGATCAAAAACCCTTTGTTAAGAGATATTGTTAGGTTTCTGTTTACTAACCTAATTACTGGATGCATTTGAATTTTTCACCATCGTAAGAAATATTTCTTCAAGGCTTGTAGGCACAACAGACAAATCTTCTATTGGAATATTATTTGTAGTTAAGATTTGTAGAATTTTTAGTAACACTTCTTCAGAGTCATTAGAACGTATTGTTATGTTTGTTCCAGAATTGAAATCAAGCTCATAGTCTTTTATTCCTAACAAAAGATTTGATAACACTTTCTGTGTTTCTTGCATGTGAATCTTGATTGTTTTTTCCTTGCCAAACTTGTTTTTGAGCTCTTCTGGTGTATCTACAGCTATGATCTTTCCTTTGTTTATTATAGCAATTTCGTCACAGATGTATTCAGCTTCATTTAGTATATGAGTTGTAAAAAATATGGTAAGACCTTCTTTTACTTTCTTTTTGATAAAATCAAGCAAACCCCTTCGTGCAGAAGGATCCAAGCCAACTGTAGGTTCATCAAGAAATAAAAGTTCCATGTCGTGCATGAATTCACGTGCTACCTGTACTCTTCGTCTCTGACCTATTGAAAGATCTTCGTTTTTTATGCTTCGTATCTCCTCTAAGTTAAAAGAAGTAAGTAGCTCCTCGATCCTGTCTTTTCTCGTCTTTCTCTCAACGTTCCACATCATTCCATATTTTTCAAGTGATTTTTCTACACTGAGTGTCGGTTCGTAGCTAGGTTGCTGCAATACGACGCCTATCTTCTTTCTTACCTCAATTGGATGTCGTACGGCATCTATTCCAAGTATGTTTATTGTTCCTTCTGTAGGTGTTATTAGAGTGGTAAGAAGCTTGATTGTTGTGGTTTTTCCAGCGCCGTTTGGTCCTAAAAATCCAAAAATCTTACCAGAATCGATGGCAAGGTCAATACTATCCACAGCGGTTGTCGATCCGTATGATTTTGAGAGTGATTTTGCTATGATGCATGACATTTAAAGATGGTTTTATTTTCCCACTAATTTAGCTAGTGAAATTTTTATTAATGCACATCTCTATCTCAGAGTAACTTGTCAGACTTTGAATTGCTTTTAAACAAACTTCTTGAACAAAAACCTGATCTTACACGATCTGATATCCAAGAGATGATTAGTAAAAAGAAAGAAAAGATTGGTGCTGGTTATTTGACAGACCAAGGTGCTCTATTTCTTATAGCATCTGATCTGGGGGTATCACTAAATGAACAGTTGAAAGTTGAGATGGGGCTTAAAGATCTGTATGTTGGCGCCAAAGAAATTACACTTGAAACTAGAGTCATGAATGTATATCCTGCAAAGCAGTTTTCACGGAAGGACGGTTCACAGTTTCTCCTCAGAACAATGACAGTATATGATTCAGATTCTAGAGTGAAGGTAAAACTGTGGGATGAAAAAGCAAATCTGCCAGGTATTGAGAATCTCAAACCAGGCGACCTTATAAAAATAATTAAAGCTTACGTAAAATCAGATATGACGGGTACTCCCATTGTTAATGTAGGCTCTGGTTCCACTCTTGAAACAAGTGAGACGCAGAGCAATATACCCACTCTGGATTCTATAACAGAAGATGTTGGTTTGATAAAAGAAAATCAACAAAACCTCGTGGTAGCAGGAACCTTGGATGGTAATGTAAGGATCACTGAATTTACAAACTTTAAAGGTCAACGAGGAAAAGCACTTCACCTACAGTTAAAGGGAAAAGATGGCGTAAGCAAGAGAGTTGTTTTGTGGAATGCAGATGAGAGTGTATTTCCAAAAATGATCACGTCCGGAGCAAAAACAAGACTAATCGGTGTAAGAACTAAGAAGGGTCAACAAGGTATAGAATTACATGGTGACGAAGGCACTGTAATCGAAATAGAGGGCACAGAAGTGATCCAACCTATAGCTGTCAGAATTTTATCATTGACAAAAAATGATTCTGGTAATATTCTAATTTTAGGTATTGAACAAAATAAAAGACTTGTTAATATTACTGATTATGCAAACATTTCAAAAGATCTGAAAGTTGGTGATATAATAGAATGTATGCCAACAAAAATGTATGGTAATTCTATAACACTTGAAAATGATTCATTTGTAAGAAAAATTAGTGATGAAAGTATACCTTCCATTTCTGATCTCAGAACAAAGATCAGAGACATAAAACCAAGTGATAGTCTCTATTGTATTGAAGCTATAATTCTCAAGATGCCAGAAAGACGTGAAATCCAGACAAAAACGGGTGAATCTGTGTCTTTATCAGAGATGTTTATCGAAGATGAAACAGGGCAGATATGGCTAAAGGGTTGGAGAAATCAAGCAAGAATGTTAGACAATTTTTCTCAGGGCGAAGTTATTACAGTAATAGGTGTAACTGCAAAAGTTGGTCTTGAAGGCAGAATGGAGTTGTTCTTGACTCCATTTTCAAATATAATAAAGAAGAATTAGGAATCCCAGAAGCCACGAGTAGTTACATACTGCCTTTCAGCCTCATAGATCTGCTTGTAAAGCTCTTCTTCTCCTACCATATTTCTTAGAATCCTTGCTCCCGTATCTGCACCAACTCCATATCCAGAAAGCACGGTAAGAGCAGTTTTCCCAAAGTTTTCCAAAAGCGAAGAGATCTTCCATGCACGTACAAACTTATGGTTTTCGTCTGGAGTTATTTTTTTACCAGAGTGTTTTTTCTGTATGATTTTTGGCAGGTCATAGTCTGAATAAAATGTAGCAGTGATCTGACGAGATTTGCAATAAGGGCATGAAAGTACTTCTTTTACTTCTTTGGTTTCTACAACTCTTTCCCATTTACCACAGCGGACACAAACAAGTCTGTGTTTGGTTTTCAAAAGTCTCGTTTTGACAAGATCTAAAATTCCTTTGTCAATGTTTGCTGGCGATGCATAATATTTTGCAGCATGATCAAGTATAGATTCTGCAAGCTTGGAAAAGTTTTCTACTTCTATCCATTTTATTTGAATTTTTCCAGATCTAATCTTTTCTTGTAATGTTTCTGTATTTTTCAAGTCATATTTATCATGAAACAACTCCCTTAAGACTTCCTTTGCAAGTGGAGTTTTTGAATATTTTTCGTAGATAAACCTAGCAGATTTTTTATCATACACTGCCCCCCTGCCAACAATGCCAAACTTTTTAGCTACACACCAAGTTCTCCAGTTTATGTTATGGGTTCCTACAAGGGAAGCACTTACAACAGTTGTTAGATCATATTGGTCCTTAAGTATGTCTAACACATGTTTTTCTGATATTCTACCCGTGGAGGATAGAACTATTCTGTATGTATCGGATCTTGAATCAATAAGATATCCTGTTCTAGCCGAAAGCATGGCAGAAAGCAGTATAGAAAGGGTAGAGTTTATCTTTGTTCCAAAGCAAGAGTGTATTACTACTGTGTTTCTAGTCTTAATGGATTCTACAACAATGGTTTTTTCATTTGGAATGACTTCTAGTTTGAGATTCTCAATTATCTTGTTTGACATGTAAAGAGATCCCGTTTGTACTTTAGTTCTAAAAGAACCAACCTTTCTTGCAGTAATGTAATCAACTGGTATGTTTTCTCCTTCCCAATACGGTACGTTTATGCCGGCTGATTGTATTGGTTCAACATTTACTTTTAGTGAACTTTCATCTACGTTTAAGATTCTCCATTGCATACCTCGTAGTACAAAAATGTTGCCTGGATCACCATAATTACCTACAAACCTCTGATCCAAGCTTCCAATTATTTTCTTACTTACAGTGTCAAAAACCTTGAACTTTAAAATATCAGGTATCGTAGAAAGATTTTCAAAATAATATCTAAATGCTCTGCCCTTTTTCTTAAACACCATATTTTCCTTATCAAAAAACACAATTGAGCTAGAATGTAGAATGTCAAGAACACTAACAAGCTGTTCTACTGTTATGTTCCTAAATGAATATGCTTGCTTAATGATCTGGAATGCAAAATCCACTACAACACTACCAAACTGCATTGACATTCCTACTAAATGATGTGCAAGCACGTCAAGTGCTCCATCATGAATTATTTGATCCTCTATTGATTTTTCTTTTATTCTCTCAAGTATTGCTCGTGCCTCAAACTCATCATCTGAATTATTAGTTATAATAAGTCCCTTAGCAGATGATTCCCTGTTGTGTCTACTTCTTCCTATTCGTTGGATAAGTTTTGAAACCTGTCTTGGCGATCCGTAATGGATTACAAGCTCAACAGAACCAATGTCGAGTCCAAGTTCAAGAGAGGAGGTACAAACTACAATTCCAGGTTTCCCCTGCCTCAATGTTTCTTCTGTTTCTTCTCTGACTTCTTGTGAAAGTGAACCATGATGCAATTCAATTCTTAATGTAGATTTTTCTCGTAATATAGATGCGAGATATTCTGACTCACCGCGTGTATTTGTAAAAAGTAAGACTGGTGAATTTGGATAGTTATTTGTTACATACTCAATTATGAAATCTACTACGTCGGATATTGTTCCGTCTATGTATTTGACTTCAACATCATATTTTCTTATAGAATTGTCATGAATTATCTTACATTTCCTTTTTGTTCCTACCACAAACTTGGCGGTTTCATCAGTGTTACCGACGCTTGCGGAAAGACCAACTCTAATTATCTCTAATTTTGAGTTGAGCTGGAGTCGTTCCAAACTGAGTGAGAGTTGGGATCCTCGCTCATTTCCTAAAAGCTCATGAACCTCATCTATTACAATCCATTCAAGTTCCGAAAGTGCGTCAAGCATCTTTTGTTGTGTAAGTAAAATTGTAATACTTTCAGGAGTTGTTATGAGAACGTCCGGTGGTGATGTTGCTATTTGTTTTCGCATCGACTGAGGCGTATCGCCATGACGAATCTGGATCGAAAGGCCTTCATTTTCTGCATATTTTATTATCCTCCTAAAGACATCGCGATTTAGTGCACGAAGAGGGGTAACATACAATGCCTTAATCTTTCCTAGCTTTTTGGATTTAGCAAGGCGAGCAAAAATAGGAATTACGGAAGATTCTGTCTTGCCAGAACCGGTGGGAGCAACTACCAAGGAATCTATCTTTTGAAAGATTATCGGAACTGCTCTTCTTTGAATATCTGTTAAATTTTCAAAACCAAGGGAATGAAACTTGGCTATAAGTGCAGGTTCAGGTGGGGGGTTCCTGATTTTGTCTTGTTCTAGCTCGTTCGTATATCATCACCCCAACAAGTCCAAGCCCAAATAGAATAACTGTAATGATTGGAATAGCATCAAAAATATCAGCCACAAGCACATTAGTAGATTTCAGTGATAAATAGCTTAAGGTGAATCTACAAGTCCGTTATGTGTAATTATATAATAAGCCACTTTCTTGCTACCAAATGATGGAAGAGCATCTGCTAGATATTTGTGATTAAGCTTAGCAAGACGAATTTTCCTGTGGGTAAACATGCTTATCGATCTGTCAAGGTTTTCTCTCTCCTCATAATGCGATTTTCTAATTATATTTGTAACAACGACTGGAATTTTTTTCTGTACTGTGACAAGTGTCAATTTATGCATATATTCCATAAATGCGATATGTTTTGCAAGCGAATTTGATTCTTTTGAATATTCAAAAGAAAAAAGGTCAGTTACATTATCAATGACAGCAAGACTGATATTTTTGATTTCTAATATTTTACCAATATAACTTAGCTGTTCTGCAGTGTTTGTTATTCTACCTACTGTCACTCGATCAAGTAGTTTTGGCTCCATGTTTTTTGCTTTTAGAAGATCAAGCAAACGTTCCGGTCTAAAACCACCACTTGTGTCTTGATAAAGTATTATTCCATTATTTGTAAGAGCGTTGACACAGATTTGGAGTGTAAGTTGTGTCTTTCCTGTCCCACTTGGACCAAAGATGTCTGTTATAATGCTATCTCTAATACCTCCACCAAGTAGCTCGTCAAGCTTCGTAATGCCCGTTGTAATCATCAAGTCTATAAGTTACAGGATACTGGAAATTAAAGAATGTCAGATCTAAGCCAAGATCGGGAAGGCTTTTATTCCCGATCTCAAGCAGTGCTTGACAAGTGACTTATGTTTGTCGCAATCACAACCAAAAAGACCGTTGACAACTTTACAAAAAGGCATCAATAAGAAAGTTACAGTCCGGTTAAAAAATGAAATCGAGTATAAGGGAAAGATGAACAACGTCGACTCGTACATGAATTTGATAATGACAGATGCTGAGGAGATAAGCAACGGCAAAGTGATTGCAAATTATGGTAGGGTTATAGTAAGGGGCAACAATGTTCTTTTCATTAGACTTGAAAATGAACTTTAGTTAAACAGGTTTTAAGAATGGAGAGAAATTATCTCTTTACATCTGAATCGGTAACAGAAGGACATCCTGACAAGGTATGCGATCAAGTCTCCGACGCAATTTTAGACGAATTTCTAAGACAGGATCCCGACTCAAGAGTTGCCGTGGAAACTATGACAACCACTGGCATGGTGGTAGTTGCAGGAGAGGTAACTTCAAAAGCAAAGTTTGATGTTCAGGATATAGTAAGAAGGACTTTACGTGAGATAGGTTATGATAATCCTCAATATGGATTTGATGCTGATTCATGCAGTGTTTTAGTCTCTCTACATTCTCAGAGTTCAGACATATCACAGGGAGTTTCATCTACAGAAAATAAAGAACAGGGGGCAGGAGATCAAGGACTGATGTTTGGATATGCAACAAATGAAACTGAAGAAATGATGCCGATGCCAATTATGCTTGCACATAAACTGACAAGACGACTTGCGGAAGTTAGAAAAAATAAGGAACTTTTCTGGGTAAGACCAGATGGAAAATCCCAAGTTACTGTTGAATACAAA
>JBQTIK010000114.1:0-7267 GCA_052388195.1 Nitrososphaerota archaeon
AAGAACTTGTGACATTATCACAAAGTGCAGAAAAGACTTTTTAAACCTTAACCTGTCTGAATGATGAATGTCAGGTAATGAATTCACAGTCACTCCTTGGAGTGTCGAAGGAAACATTGACTATGACGAACTCATACAAAAATTTGGAACCGAAAAAATTTCTCCGCAATTGCGTGATAGAATAAAAAAGATTACTGGCGAGCTGCATCCAATGCTAAAGCTAGAATATTTTTTTAGCCACAGAGACATGGATAAGATTTTGTCTGAATATGAAAGGGGAAACAAGTTCTATCTTTATACTGGTCGAGGCCCTTCTGGTTCTATTCATATGGGTCATCTGCTACCATGGATTTTCACAAAATATCTACAGGAAAAATTTGGTGTAAATTTGATCTTTCAGATTACGGATGATGAAAAATTCCTCTACAGCGATGAGAAATCGTTTGATGACGTATCAAGATACACAAATGAAAATATTCTTGATATAATTGCGGTAGGTTTTGATCCCAAGAAAACCAAAATCCTAATAGACTCTAAGGATATCAAGCAGATATATCCAATTTCTCTTGAGATTGCAAAAAGGATAACATACTCTACAGTCAAAGCAGTTTTTGGCTTTCAAAATTCTACAAACATTGGTATGATTGGCTTTCCCCCAATTCAAGCTGCGCCTTGTTTTCTTCCTTCTATAATTGAAGGCAAGCCTACACCAGTACTCATACCTGCTGCCATAGATCAAGACCCATATTGGCGCGTAACAAGAGACATTGCAGAGAAAGTAGGATATCCAAAACCTGCTCAGATACATTCCAAGTTCCTGCCAGGTCTTGGCATGGGGGGAAAGATGTCTTCATCCATTCCAGAAACTGCTATCTTTACAATTGATGATGAAGAAACGGTTGACAAAAAAATTTCAAACTCATTTACAGGCGGTCAGCCTACTGTTGAAATGCAACGCAGACTTGGGGCCAACTTCAATATCTGTCCCGTTTTTTGGTATTTACGCTACTTTTTTGATTCTGAAAAAGATTCCAATGAACGGGCAAGAAAGTGTAAAAGCGGTGAACTTTTGTGTGGAGAATGTAAAGCTGATCTGCAGAATGCTGCAAAACCTTTCATCATAGACTTTAAGAAAAAAAGAGAAAAAGCAAAAGATCAAGTAGACAAATTTTTGTTTAAATAATAAAGATGAAAAAAAGAATTTTTTGTGAAGATAAATACGAAGCACAGAAACTTTCAAGTCTGATTTATGCCAAAGAAGACAAAGAAACGTTCATCACTGGAATTTTGGAAGTTATCGACAATGAAATGATTGTGTCACTTAGAGACAAATCTGCTCATAGTATTCTTTTAAAGGATAGATATGAGGCTGAATCTTTTGCTGATTTTATTCAATCTGTTATTGAAAAAAATCATAAAATAACAAATGCAATAGTTATTGAAAATGCCGTTGAAATCACAAAAGAATGAAACTATACTAGAGTCTTATTCATCTCATCAGTCATTATTTCTTGAACTTTAAGAAAATACAGTCTAGTCGAATATGGCATCTCGTCTATGTTGTTATTTATTGCTATCATAAAATACATTACAGCGCGTTTTGATATATCCACGTTGAACTTCATGTGAAGTATAGGATCCTGTTTAACGCTTATCTTATCAACTAGCCATGGAGGTACCATCTCTTTTGCTTCTTCTACCACCTTTTTGTACCAATAAGCTATATTTTCAGGGTTAAGACCCTCTTTTAACTCAGTTACTTCAGTAGATATTTTGTTTAGCATGTGATTAGCTAACTTTTTCATTGTTTGTTCCTAGAGATTTTTGAATTTAGCCAAATTACTCAAAGATAGACAAGTTATTTGTCAATTCAACGCAAGTTACCATCAGAATCGATCTCAGAATTTTTAATTCGTGTTGTTGAAATGCGCTTACCATCCTTTGCAAGTGCCAGTGGAACACTAACAATTTGTACTGGAGAAAGGTGTCGTTGACGCCGTAATTCATTTAGTATCTTACCTTTTTCTGTTGTTTCTTCACTTACAACCAGAGCTTCTACTGCACCTTCTAGAACTGCAGGGCCAAAATCATTGTCAAGTTTACTTATCTCATAGTGCGAATTTGGGAAATTTTTTTTTATTGTAGACTCAAGCAACTCAAATCTTTGAGAATAGTCGTGCAAAAGCTGCTTACCTTTTTTTATTGCTAGCTCATCACTAGTAAGACCAATTATAACCTTTGATGAGATAGAAAATCCCTTTTGCAATAGTGCAATGTGCCCTTTGTGTATTATATCAAATGTTCCACCAAGAGCAACTAGTTTGAATTGCGACATGAAAGTACTTTGTCTTCTTTTAAATTAACTCTATTGAACAAGCATCAGGTTTATTATAGAACTTGGGCTGGAAAGTGCTACTGCGTTCAGATCCCAAACATATACCTCTATAAAAAATGCCCCATCACTTTCAGGAACCCAGATTACAGACGGGTTTTGCCTTTCTGCGCCATGAAATACACCTTGTGCTGTACCTATGAATTCGACACCGCCTCCAACACGTTTAATCTGTACATAACATACATACGGTTGTTCTGTGAATTGATCAGCTGCATACTTTATCCATATACTACTTGTTATGTTGACTTGACCGCCCACAGGGATTGTACTGTATTTGTTGCCTTGTGGATCTGTAACAGAAACATCAGCTATTGTAACAAGTTTTGTAAGCGAGCTTAATTTTACTTTGATATCTTTAACATCAACCAGCGGGGATTGAAAATTGTCAGACTCTGCAAGAAGCTTGTATGATCTTGTGGTTGGGTTTGGGGTGGAAGCCATGCTAAAGTTAGCCATCTTGCCAGCACCAATATTATCTGGTAGTGGGATTGCTGTTACTATATCAACAACCCTATCAAATGCATCATATGAAAGTAGGTAAATTGTTATGCCAGTTGTAGGTATTGTTCCTCCGTTTATGATGGTTCCTGAAAAGGTAAGTTGATCTGAAATTTGTAAAGTACCAGCTGAAATTTGTAGTGATTGTGGTCGTGCGGGCGAAGGCTTGGGTTCTGTTAAATTGATTGAAACGTCTGTTATGGTTGGATCCTTTTTTGTTGAGCTAATAGAGTAAGGGGCTTTTCCACCAGAGGGAACAACCTTGAGTAAAGTGGTACCAGTCTTGTATTCTAGAATTTTCCCCTTTTCATCATAAAAGGAAACCCCAAGTTTGACTCCAGTTACTGGAAAATTATTTGTGTTTTGCACCTCACCTATTACTACAGTTGAGCCGTCTTCTGCTTTGTAACTGTATGTAGTTAGGACTTTAACTGTCAAACTGCTACTTGGCTGAGTATACTGTGCCCATCCGGAAATTGGTGCAAATATTGGTAATATTAGCAAGAAAGCTATGATGATGGTCTTCTTCATACACCAATACTAGTTAAAAAGTGATTAATCACGTACAATATATCATAATCTAAACAACGTGCATTAGAAGGTTTTACTAACTTTCGCTAGGTAATGAAATAAGAAAAAGAAGATGTTAATAGATCTATTTCTTGCTCTTCATAGCGGTTATCACACACCAGTATACTAGACCTGGTGCTAATCCCACTATCAAAGGAATGTAAACTGCTACTTCTTCGCCTGGCATTTAATTTCCCAATACAGCAAACAACCAATTGGTATTTAAATCCATCTTTCATGGGCATGAATTTTTTGTATATTATTATTTAAACTGGACTGGTGGGGATTTGAACCCCAGACCCCCCGCGTGCAAGGCGGGTATTCTACCGCTGAACTACCAGCCCATCACAGGGAATGCAAGGCGTGTAGATTTTAATTGTTGCCTTTATTTAGGCAAGGATTTTATTGATATGATTCAAACAATTTTTATGGTATTATTAAAATCAGAACTTGTCTTAAAGATTGGTGACAAAGCACCTGACTTTGAACTTTTAGGAATAGATGATAAAAAGCATTCACTTACAGAATTCAGAGACTGCAAGGGTTTGCTTGTGGTTTTTATGTGTAATCACTGTCCATATGTACAGGCAAAAACAAAGGCGCTAGTCGAGATTTATGACAAATTCAAGGATAAAATTGCGATGATAGGAATAAACAGTAACGATCCCACAAACTATCCTGATGATAGCTTTGAAAACATGAAAAAGTTTGCAAAGGAAAGAGGGATTAAATTTCTATATCTTGTTGATGAAACTCAGCAAGTTGCAAAAAAGTATGGAGCTGTTTGTACGCCAGATCCGTTCCTATTTGACCATGAAAGAAGGCTTGTTTTCCATGGTAGGATAGATAATGCTATAAGTCCAGAAGATGTTGCAACAGAAAAAACTATGATTCTTAACATAGAAAAGCTGCTACAGGGAAAGAAAATAGAGAAAGGTTTCGATCCATCTATGGGTTGCTCCATCAAGTGGAAAAGCCAGCAAACTTAAATGACCGTTACTTTGGGAAAATTCTTGGGCCGATAGCTCAGCTTGGCTGGAGCGTTCGACTGATAAACTTTTCAGATATCGAAAGGTCGTGGGTTCGAATCCCATTCGGCCCACTTTTGTTATAGAAAAGATTTATCTTTTCGTGAATCTACGAACGAATAGTACCTGATGGAAGAGAAATTTGTCAAAGTCGGTGCAAACAAGATTAGATATCTTGAGGATGGCGGATCTGACAGCAATGTTGTTCTTGTTCATGGTCTGGGCGCCTCAGCTGAAAGATGGGAGCGTGTAATTCCACATCTTAGCAAAAAACACCGTGTAATTGCACCTGATCTAATAGGATTTGGCTATAGCGACAAGCCTTCTGTGGACTATACACCAGAGTTTTTTGCACAATTCCTCTTTGATTTTTTGGATACGCTTGGTATTACTAGATCAAGTTTAGTTGGCTCATCACTTGGTGGTCAAATTGTTGCAGAATGTGCAATAACCCAAAACAAGATAATAGAAAAAATTGTCCTAGTATCCCCTTCAGGATTCATGAAGCAATCCACTCCTACCTTAGACGCCTATATGATGGCAGCCCTCTATCCAAGCCAAGATGGTGCAAAGACTGCTTTTCAGATGATGGCAGGACCCCATAAAGAGATAGACACGCGTACCATAGATGGTTTTGTTCAAAGGATGACACTGCCAAACGCAAAACTGGCTTTCATGTCAACGGTTTTGTGTCTTAGGAATTCATCTGTCTTGGCGGAAAGGCTTGCAAGGATAATTATACCGACCCTAGTCATATGGGGAAGGCATGATTCCCTTATTCCCATCAAATATTCAAAGGAGTTTCTTTTATCTATCAAAAATTGCCAGTTTGCTGAGATGGAAGATTGTGGTCATACTCCATATGTTGAAGAGCCAGCAAAGTTCTCGGAGATTCTGCTTAAATTTCTGAACCAATAAATGGTTTTATCTACCAGCTAATACCATAAGGTATATATAATGATGTTGGCAACAAAAACCTATGAATGGTAATAATAACCCATACGATCCAGCAACGATGTTTAAGGAATGGATACAAAAAAGCGGAAAGGCCCAGATGGATTTCATGAAAACCTTTGGTTCAATGATGAGCCAGAAACATGAATTCGATCCAGTAGAGACATTAAAAGAGATTGTAAGCAAGGGAGCAAAAGCCCAGTCTGACTTTATGGAAAACGTTGGAAACATGCAATCAAAGGCAATGGATAGTGCCTTCAAACTTGCACAGTCGTTGCCACAATTTCTGTCATGGGGCGCATTTAAGACATCAGTTGGAAGCAATGGGAGAATTTCGATTCCCGAAGCGGAAAGAGATGCACTTGGACTAAAAGAGGGAGACCTCGTTCAAGTAGTAATCATTCCTGTCGAGAAAAAATCAAAAAAAAGTGAGGTGAAAAAATGAGTAAGACAACAGCACAAGAATCAAAAGAGATCTATACAGTATTCAAACAGAACATAGACAAGTACTTTGATGTAGTAGAAAAGACAACACCGCAATACCTACAATCAATAACAAATCTTCAGCAAGAATACACTGCAGCATGGAAAAACGCAATAGAATCAGTTATTTCACTACAGCAAGAATTTGCAACCAAAGCTGGAATAAACACAAACGTACCAGCAGCTGTAGTAAAGCTGATAAACGATACAACTGAAGAAATGATCAAGGCACGAACAGTACAAAATAAAATAGTACTAGCTGCAATCGACACAACAAGACAAAATGTCAAGACATTCAACGATAATGCAAAAACATTCGCTGAACTAAACGAGAACATACTACAATCCTGGATCTCTGCGTGCACACCTACACGAAACTAGTGTAAAGGAGCTTTTTTCCTTTTTTATTTATCAGATCTTTCTTTTAGCCACTGACCAAGCTCTGGTAGTACGTTTTTTTGTGAAAACGAGCTTGCTATCATACCAACATGACCAGTTGGATAGATTCTCAGAGTCTTATCCTCGCTTCCGACAGCATAGTGTAAAGGCATACTACATTCTGGAGAAACAAGATGATCCCCTACTGCCACCTGCGTAAATATTGGCATTGTGATATTTTTAAGCGATACAAGCTTTCCTCCAACATACATTTTATTTTGAATTAGTAAGTTATCTTGGTCTATGTCCTTGATCCATTGTCTGAAAAGTTCTCCAGGAACTGGTGGTGTGTCGTTTAACCATTTTTCAACACGCATAAAGCTATCGACATAATTTTTGTCGTCAATATTTCTGAAAAAGTTAATGTACTTTTCTATTCCTTGTTCAAAGGGTTTGAGAACAGAAAAAACATAATACATGAATTCGGGCGGCATGTTACCAATTGTTTCCACCATTTTGTTCACATCCATGTGCTTGGCAAGGTTGCCAACAACGGTTGTGTCACGCTTACCATCAATTACAGGAGCAGTGACAATCAGGTTTTTGATTTTATTTGGATGAAGTGCTGCATATACTGTAGCCAGAGTGCCACCTGTGCAGTACCCTTGCATTGATACCTTGTTCACAGAGGCCTCATTACATACAAAATCTACGCAGTTGTCAATGTAACCGTTTACATAATCATCAAAGCCAAGATACTTGTCAATATTAGACGGTGTACCCCAGTCTATCATGTAGACATCATATCCTTGGTTTAGGAGATTTCTAACCCAGCTCTTGTGAGGCTGTATGTCCAAAATATGGTATCTATTTACGAGCGCATACACTATGACAAGTGGAATTTGGTGTTGTTTTTGTGTTGGTGAATTAAAGTGAAGTAAACGAATTTTGTCTTCAGAAT
>JBQTIK010000115.1:0-21903 GCA_052388195.1 Nitrososphaerota archaeon
GAAAATACAATTTGCCAAACTACAATTATTGCTGCATAAAATGCAATTTTTTTAGCAGTTATCTTTCCTCTCATTCTTCAAACTCCCTTTTCATCTGAGCTTTTACTTCAGTCTTTAATTCAGCAAGTATCATTTGTTGGTATTTCAGCAGATTCTCATCTTCTGCAAGTCTTGGTCTGCGGTAATCTATTGTGACTTCTTTTTTTATCTTGGCAGGTCTGTTTTTGAATACAACCACACGGTTTCCAAGTATTACTGATTCTGAAATGCTATGAGTTACAAACAAGATGGTTTTTTTTGTCCTTTCCCAGATCAATTGCAATTCGACCAATAAGAGATCTCTTGTTTGTGCATCCAATGCAGCAAATGGCTCATCCATCAAAAGAATCTCTGGATCCATGACAAGTGAACGAGCAATCGCAACTCTTTGCTTCATGCCAGTAGATAGCTGGTATGTGTAAGAGTTTGCAAACTTGGTAAGCTGCATCATATCCAAATATCTTTGTGATATTTGTGAACGCTCGTCTTTTGGGATACCAGCTATTTTTAGTCCAAACTCTACATTATCAATTACTTTTAACCACGGAAATAGTGCACCTTCTTGAAAGACCATTGTCCTGTCTGGACCTGCAGTCGATATTGGTTTGCCATTAAGCAAAATTTCACCAGTGTCAGGTTTTTCCAATCCAGCTACAATATTCAAGAATGTAGATTTGCCACATCCAGAGGGTCCAACTATACACACAAAATCACCTTCTTCTACTTTTAGATCGATCCCATCTAATGCAAGAATCGTGTTTCCATTATGATCAAAGTGCTTTACAATATTTTTTGCTTCAAGTTTTGTCATGTTATGAAATAATCTCCTTTTTTATAGAATCAAGTGGTTCTGTGTGAAATATTCCTTCCAAGGCATATCCCTCTCTTCCAAGATAGCCAAGTGAGTTTGCTCTCTCAGCAAATGTGTAAACAGATGATTCCAAAGGATCACTTGTAATTTGTAGATTTGAGAATGCCTCATGAAGTATTTCTGGTGGAAAAGTTTTCCCAGTTTTTTTCTTTAAAAAGTCATTAAAAATGATTTCAGTCTCAGCAGGATGTGCGTTTATCCAATCAGACGTTTGAACATGTGCTTCCACCCACTTTTGTACCACATCAGGATGTTTTATTAGAAATTCGGACCGTACAATCAATACAGCAGAAGAAAATTTTTTATCTGGCCACAGATCTTTTTCGTCAAATAATCTTATTCCACCAAGCTGTTGTACAAGTCTTGTGGCCCATGGTTCTGGTACCCAAGCTGCATCTAGTTCGCCTTTTGAAAAAAGTGTAAAAATATCAGGGTTTACTACGTTAATAACAAAAACCGATCCACCCTTTTCAGCGGGCCTAAGATTATTTTGATAAAGATAATTTCTGAGTGATATGTCTTGTGTGTTTCCTATTTGTGGTGCAGCAATTCTTTTTCCAGGAAAATCGTCCACCGATTTAATTTTTGAATCAGGATGAACCACCAGACTAACACCACCACTCGCAGCACCCGCAAGTATCTTCAATGCCTTACCATCAGACTTAAGAAAGCCATTGATTGCAGGACCGGGACCCACATACGCAAGATCAATTTGATTAGCATACATTGACTCTATTACCTGAGGACCTGAATCAAAAAGCCGTGTTTCTATTACGGTTTGGTTGCCAAGTTTTTCAGCAAAGATTCCTTTTTCAGTGCCAACTATAGCAATAGAATGGCCAAGGTTTGGAAAGAATGCCACTCTAACTGTATTTTCAGTGCTAGAGTTTGATGGTGAAGTTCCAAATGCAATTATGGTAATTGCTATAGCCACTGCTATCGCAGATATTACAGCAGCAACAATTTTCATATAACGCTGTTATAATATTGCGGTTAAATAGTGTTCGAATTTTAGCTCAAGCTACTTGACTTTTTCATCTCAGTGTTTTGATTTTCTGAGATTAGAAAATGTAAAACATAAACTAATCACAAAAGATAAATGCGAAAATTAGATCACAGTAAACCTCAATGAAAGGAAAGGCAGTTCTAGCGTTTTCTGGTGGACTAGACACATCTGTAGTTGTGAAATATCTGCAGGAAAAACACAACTTGGATGTTGTTACTGTCACGGTTGACGTTGGACAAGGCGATGATCAAAAGAAAATTGCAACAAAAGCAAAGAAACTTGGTGTTGTTAAGCATTACAATTTAGATGCGCGTCATGAGTTTGTCAAAGATTTTATTTTTCCTTCAATTAAAGCAAATGCGCTTTATCAAAAAAAATACTGTCTTGCAACTGCACTAGCAAGGCCACTTATTGCACAAAAAGTTGTAGAAATTGCTAAAAAAGAAAATGCAAGGGCACTAGCTCATGGATGCACGGGAAAGGGAAATGATCAGGTAAGGTTTGATGTCACCATGCGATCAGCTTCTAGTCTACCAATTATAGCTCCAATTCGTGATCTAAACCTTACACGTAACGTAGAGTTAAAATTTGCAAAAAAACATGGTATTCAAGTAGATACTGCAGCAAAAAAGTTTAGCATAGATCAGAATTTGTGGGGCAGGGCAATTGAAGGTGGAGTGCTAGAAGATTCATACAAAGAACCTCCTGATGATGCTTTCATATGGGTAAAGACCAAGAATCTGCTCAACAAACCCCAGTATTTGGAAATAAAATTCAAAGGCGGAATTCCAATTGCGGTAGATGGCAAGAACCTAAAGCCAATCGAGCTGATAGAGTACATTAACAAAAAGGCTGGTGCCTGCGGCATAGGTATCATAGATCATATTGAAGATCGCGTGGTAGGCATAAAGTCACGTGAAGTCTACGAGACCCCAGCAGCAACATGCCTGATTGAAGCGCATGCCGATCTGGAAAAAATGGTTCTCACAAAGCATGAACTCAAGTTCAAATATATGGTAGATTCAGAGTGGGCTTGGTTAGTCTATTCTGGATTGTGGCAAGACCCCTTAAAGTCAGATTTAGATATGTTTATCAATGCCACTCAGATGAGAGTTAGCGGAACTGTAAAACTGAAGATGCACAAAGGAAGTTTACGAGTTGTTGGAAGAAAATCAGATTATTCGTTGTACAGTCGTGATCTGGCAACATATGGATCTGGTTCCATCTTTGACCAAACTCTTGCAAAAGGATTTGTTGAGCTGTGGGGAATGCAGTCCACAGAAGCTAATAAATTACTTAAAAAGAGGTGAAAAAGTAAATAATGAATTGCCCAGAATGTGATGCAAAATTAAATATTCCAGACGACGCTACAGTTGGAGAAATAGTTTCATGTCCTGATTGCGGTTCAGACTTTGAAATTGCATCAAAAAATGGTTCTACATGCCAGCTAAAACAAGCTGAGAAAGTCGGCGAAGATTGGGGAGAGTAAATGTCAAAGCTCCGCATATTGTTTGATAGAGTAAGGTCAGAGGAGAAAATGCTCGAGGAAAAAGCAATTGAGCTTGGTCACGATGCAAAGATGATTGATGCAAAGATAACTCAAGTTAATACTGAAAGCAAAAAAAGTGATTTTGATTTTGGTGATGTAGTATTGGAAAGATGTGTAAGCTACTTTCGGGGCTTGCACTTTACGGCGTGTCTAGAATTTCTTGGCGTTCCGGTCATAAACAGTTTCGAAGTTTCAAACAATTGTGGAAACAAGATGATAACATCGCTTTTACTAAAAAAACACAATGTTCCAACCCCAAAAACATACTTTTCATTTTCCTCTGAAGCAGCACTTGAGAACCTTGAGAAGATAGGATATCCGATGGTTATCAAACCAGTAGTTGGAAGCTGGGGCAGAGGAGTCATGCCACTTAAGGATAGGGATACAGCTGATGCAATAATCGAAGTCCGAGAGCTAAATGACGGTCCGCTAGACAGGATCTATTATTTACAAGAGATGGTAAACAGACCTCCTCGAGATATACGTGTCATAGTCGTAGGGGATCAAGTGGTAGCTGCGATGTATAGGACTTCATCTGGCAGCTTCAAGACAAACATTGCAGTAGGAGGAGAACCAGTGGCTTGCGAAATAACAAAAGAGCTTGAAGATGTGTGTATGAAAGCAGCAAAGGCAGTAGGCGGAGGAATACTTGGCATCGATTTAATGGAAGATAAAAAACGTGGGCTGGTTGTACATGAAGTGAATAACACAGTAGAGTTCAAGGGACTAGCAAGGGTAGCAAAAAAGAACATTCCAAAAGAAATGATAAATTTTGCCATCAAATCTGCCATAAGATAAATTATACCATGTCATGCTAGAGGGATATCAATGAAAGTAGGAGTAGTAGGTGCATCTGGTTATGTCGGTGGAGAGATGCTAAGGTTACTTGTAAGTCATCCAAAAGTCGAGATTGCAATGGTTACATCAAGGCAATACGTAGGAGAATATGTTTCAAGAATTCAGCCTAGTCTAAAGGGATTTATTGATTCGACATTTTCCGAGCTTGATTATGATAAATTGTCAGACAAGTGCGATATTGTTTTTACAGCTGTACCACATGGAACAGCCACTGAAATAGTCAAAGCATTATACGATCGTGGGATGAAAGTAATTGATCTAAGTGCAGACTATCGTCTTCACAATCCTTCTGACTATGACAAGTGGTACGGCTGGCAACACCCACATCCCGAGTTACTATCAAAGTCAGTCTTTGGAGTGCCTGAAATGCACAGAGAAGAGATCAAAAAAGCACAGTTGGTATCATGTCCTGGATGCATGGCAGTAACATCACTTCTTGCGCTGTATCCACTGGTGAAAAAAGACATAATCGATACAGAGCATATCATTGTTGATTCTAAAATTGGCTCATCTGGTGCAGGAGCTGGATCAGTTGCAGGTACGCACCATGCCATGAGATCTGGAGTAATCAGACCATACAAGCCCGCAAAGCACAGACATACAGGAGAGATAGAGCAGGAGCTGAGTCAAGTAGCTGGAAAGAAGATCAAAGTGTCCATGAGCCCCCATGCCGTAGACATAGTTAGAGGAATCTTGTGCACAAATCACACATTCCTTACTAAACAAGTAACTGAGATGGATCTCTGGAAACTGTACCGTGAACAATACCAGAATGAAAAATTCATCAGGTTAATTCGTGATAAAAAGGGATTTTACAAGTTTCCTGATCCCAAGTTTGTCGTAGGGTCTAATTTCTGCGATGTTGGATTTGACATAGATGAAGACAACAATAGATTAGTAGTATTGTCAGCGTCAGACAATCTCATGAAAGGAGCAGCAGGTTCTGCCATACAAAATATGAATGTGATGGCAGGTTTTGATGAGATGGAAGGACTTAGCTATTCTCCGCTAACACCTGTGTGAAAAAATGATTACGATCAAGATAGGAGGAAGTGTTGTGGATGAGCTTCATCCATCAACTATTTCTGATCTTAAAAAAGTATTGCAAAAAGAAAAAATGATTCTAGTTCATGGCGGTGGAAAAGAAGTAACAAGAATTTCAGAAGCACTTGGAAAAGAGCAAAAGTTCATTGTATCACCAGGCGGAATAAAAAGTAGATATACAGACAAAGAAACTGTAGAAATTTTCACCATGGTAATGTCAGGTAAGATAAATAAGATGATAGTAGGCATGTTACAAAAAAATGGAATCAACGCAGTAGGACTTTCTGGTATAGATGGTCAGATCATCCAAGCAGAGCGCAAAAAGAAATTGGTTGTGATAAACGAGAAGGGTCGCAAGATGGCAATAGATGGTGGCTACACCGGAAAGATAAAGGATGTAAATGCAGGTCTAGTAAAGTCAATTCTGGATCAAGGATATCTTCCTGTCATATCTCCTATTGCTATAAGTGAAGAGTTTGACTTTCTTAATGTGGATGGGGACAGAGCTGCAGCGCATGTTGCAGGAAAGATGCATTCAGACAAGATTCTCTTTTTGACAAACGTTGATGGATTATTGATAAATGACAAGCTTGTCAAGAGCCTATCTTTATCAGAAGCAAAGGAACTACTTCCAAAGATAGGTTTTGGTATGGAAAAAAAGATTCTTGCAGCCACAGAGGCCTTAGAAATGGGCGTAAAGCAAGCTTTGATTGCAAATGGGCAAAAAGAAAATCCAATATCAGCAGCTATTGCAAACGAGAACTGCACGGTGATTACAAAATGACTGAAGACGACTTTATGGGAAACATCTACCAGCGATTTCCCGTCACCGTAGAACGTGGTCTTGGAAGCCATGTGTGGGACGTAAATGGAAAAGAGTACATAGACTGTATGGGCGGCTATGGTGTTGCGCTTGTAGGTCACTGCAATCCTCGTGTTGTAAAAGCCCTCAAAGCTCAGCTTGAAAAGATAATCACGGTACACAGCTCACTTTACAACAAGACGCGAGAAGAGTTTCTTGAGAATCTGATTAAAATTGCACCAAAAGGACTAACCCAGGTTCACCTAAACAATAGTGGAGCAGAAGCTGTAGAAGCCGCAATAAAATTTGCAAGAAAATTCACAGGCAAGAGTGGAATGATAGCTATGAATGGATCATATCATGGCAAATCATTTGGCTCCTTGTCATTAACCTTTAATCCAAAATATCGCAAATCATTTGAACCACTTGTCGAAAAAGTTTCTTTTTGTCCATTTGGTGATATAGATGCATTAAGATCAACTGTAAACTCTCAGACAGGATTTGTAATAATAGAACCTATCCAAGGAGAAAGCGGAATTCATGTTGCGCCTGATGGATTTCTCCAAGATGTTAGAAAGTTATGCAATGAAAAAGGAATACTTTTGATCTTTGATGAAATCCAGTCTGGACTTGGCAGAACTGGCAAGATGTGGGCAGCTCAGCACTGGGACACAGCCCCTGATATCATGTGCCTTGCAAAAGGGATAGCTGGTGGTGTGCCTATGGGTGCTACACTTGTACGCCCAGATGTGCTTGCAAGTATAAGCAAGGGAGAACACTCGTCTACCTTTGGAGGAAATCCTCTCTCATGTGCCGCAGGAATTGCTACAATACAAGCCTTGACCCAAGATGGATTGGTTGAAAACGCAATAAAGTTGGGAAAGAAATTTCGTGATGGACTAGAAGATTTAAAGAAAAAACATAAAATAATCAGAGAGATTCGTGGCAAAGGGTTGATGATTGGAGTAGAGATGAAGTTTGATGTAAAAGATATTTTGCTTGATGGAATAGCTAATGGTCTATTACTTTTGTATTCAGGTAGAAATATACTCAGATTACTACCTCCACTTGTTATTTCAGAATCAGACATGACCAAAGCTTTAGAAATACTTGATATACTATTAGAAAAAGAGGAAAAGCGAAGAAATGTCAACTGATAAAACAGATGATACAATAATTGAGATGTTAAAGAAAGATTCAAGGGAATCTTTTGTAGAGATAGGACAAAAGCTTGGTCTTTCCGAGTCCGCAGTACGAAGAAGAGTAAAAAATCTTGTCGATGGTGGAATTATTAAAAAATTTACAATAGAAATTGGTGATGCAAGTGCTACTAGTGCAATCATTTTGATTTCAGTTGATTCTGCAACGGATACAGCAAAAGTTTCTGCAAAACTGACTAAGCTTAAAGGAGTTAATACTGTTTATGAGATAACTGGTCAATATGATATCGCAGTTGTAATACGTGCACCAACGATTACTGACATCAACGCATGCATTGATTCTCTGCGCAAGGTCCCAGGGGTGTTTGATACCAACACAGTTATCATCCTGCGGACTGTTACATAAAAACGAAGTTCGGATTCATTTTAGTTAACTATGACGTAAATCGTTATAGTTAGTTCAAAATTAGCCGATTCTAGTACGAATATGTTTATATTCGTCAGTTTTTTGTACTAAATCAGCAATGAGTGATCCGAATTACTACGCATATCAGTATAACGCTATGGGAAATAAGCCAAAGAAGATTCATGTTTTAGACAGTACCCTAAGAGAGGGCGAACAGCATCCCGGTGTATCATTTTCAAACAAACAACGAATCCAGATCGCATGGATGCTTGACTATTTTGGAGTTGATCAGATAGAAATTTCTCCTGTAGTGTCTGGTGATCACAAAGAAGCAACCAGGACTATAATCAAACAAGGATTAAGAGCTGACATAGTAACACATGTGCGTGCATTAAAAGAAGATGTTGATGTTGCCCTTGATTGTGATGCAAAGTGGATGGCAACATATCTTGGAATTTCTGACATTCATCTAAAAGATAAACTTAGGATAACGCGTGAGGAAGCTTTGCGACGTGCTATTGAAACAGTGGAGTATGCAAAATCACATGGTCTTAAGATGCGCTTTACTATGGAAGATGCAAGTAGGGCAGAGCCATCATTTCTGATCAAGATGTGTAAAGCAATAGAACAAGCAGGTGTTGACAGAATAAGCATCCCAGATACAGTAGGAATAATGCGACCTATAGGAATGTACAATCTTGTAAAGACAGTACGAGACCAAATAAAGACACCGCTTGATGTTCACTGTCACAATGATATTGGTTTTGCATTAGCAAATGCATTTGCAGGATGTGATGCTGGTGCAGATCAGATTCACACCACAATAGATGGAGTTGGTGAAAGAACTGGAATTCCAGCACTGGCAGAAACGGCGGTTGCTCTTACCTATCTATACAAATCTCCAAATAATTTCAGGCTAGACATGCTCATGGACCTCTCAAGATTGATAGAGCAATACACTAACATCAAGCCTTATGATTCCAAGCCTATAGTTGGTGCGACGGCCTACAAGCACAAGGCTGGGACCCATCTGGCGGCAATTTTGAGGAATCCTGCAGCATACGAACCAATAGAACCAAAGGTGGTAGGCAACAGACGGAGAATCGTGTTTGGAGAACTGGCAGGCAAAAATGGTGCGGCATATCTCATGTCACTTTTAGGTCTTGATCAAAATGATGAGCATGCAAAGGCTGTCGCAGCAGGTCTCAAGAACCTGCGCATGGGAGACTTGCTTGAAATTCCGCTTGATGAGAGACTTGAAAGAAAGATAATTAATGACACCCAAGCAAGGTAAAATCAGGTAAGTAAGATGATAAAGTGTCTAGAATGCGATGCGAATATCTCGACTCCAAAGGATGCGATGGAAGGGGAGATAATAACCTGTCATGATTGCGGCGCAAGCTTTGAACTAGTAAAAGGAACTAAAGACTTTGAGTTAAAACCAGCACAAACTGTTGGTGAGGACTGGGGCCAGTGAGCTCCAGCCTATCGATTCTTTACGACACCATCCGGTGGGAAGAAAAAGCTCTCTTTGATGCCGGCAAAAAAAAGGGAGTCGACATAAAGATGGCGGATTGTAAGAATTTGTTTTTAAATTTAGACCAGAGTAAGGAAAATTTTGGCACTGTAATGCAGAGGTGTGTTAGTTATTACAGAAGTCTTCACTCTACTGCAGCACTTGAAGGAAAAGGGATTAACGTGATAAATTGTTTAAGCACCAGTATCTTTGCAGGAAACAAGTTATTCACTCACATGCTTTTGCAAAAAAATGGAATTCCTACTCCCTTTAGTACAGTAGCATTCTCCGAAGAAGCTGCCCTTGCGGCTATGGAAAGTCGAGGTTATCCTATGGTACTCAAACCAACGGTTGGTAGTTGGGGAAGATTGATCGCGCTACTAAAGGATCGTGATTCTGCAGAAGGAATAATGGAAAGCAGGGAAAGGATGTATCCAATTTACCAAGTATACTATCTTGAGGAATTTGTTCAAAGGCCTCCACGTGATATCAGGGCAATAATGATAGGTGACAAGGTAGTTGCTGCGATCTATAGATACTCTGGAGATAGCCAGTGGAAGACAAATATGGCACTTGGCGGAAGGGCAGAAGAGTGTAAAGTGACAAAAGAGCTTGAGGACATTTGCGTGAGGGCAAAAAATGCAGTTCAAGGACAGATAGTTGGAGTAGATCTCATGGAAAGTAAGGAAAGGGGTCTACTTGTACATGAAGTAAACAACACAACAGAATACAAAAATACTGTTAAAGTTACTGGTGTAGATATTCCAGCGTTGATGATAGACTACGCTCTACAATCGAGAAAGTAAGAATTGGACTCTTCAATTACAGTAACACCAAGGTTCTCAGTAAAGATGCTTGAGAAAGCACTCCGACTTTATACACCGTCGCTTTCTGAAAAGTCGCTAGCAGAATTTTTGGCCGATAAGTGTGATGACTTGGGATTTGAAAATATTCACATAGATGAAGTAGGAAACTTGCTTGCAACAAAGGGTGCAGGTTCACCTAAGATACTTTTGTGTGGCCATATGGATACAGTGCCAGGCAAAATAAAAATTAGAACTGATAATGGTTATCTTTATGGACGTGGCGCTTCCGACGCAAAAGCACCACTCATGGCAATGCTTCTTGCAGCAGCTTCGATGCAAAACCATAGTGGAACTGTAGTCTTTGCTGCTGTAGTTGATGAAGAAGGAAATGCAACTGGAATTAAGAGTCTAGTAAAACAAAAGCTTGACATCGATTATGCAATTTTTGGTGAGCCAAGTGGAATAAGAAACATTACAATAGCTTACAAAGGAAGAATTGCCATTAACCTCAAAGTAAATGTTGGAAATAGTGCACACGCTAGTGCTCCTTGGCTTGCAAAAAATGCAATAGATGAATCATATGTTTTTATAAGTGCGTTAAAAGATTCGTTGGAAGCAAATCAACTAGATAAACCAAAAGGAATGATGCTTACAGCAACTCTAACCGAAATAAAGGGTGGCTCAAGCCATAATGTGACAGCGCTAGAATGCGATGCAATAATGGATATTAGAATACCGGTAAATATGAATTGCAAAATGGTTGGTGATAAGATAGCAACTACGGTACAAGAAGTTGCAAAAAAGCAAGGGGTCAATGCATTTTATTCTGTACTGGATGAAACCGAACCCTTTGAGGCTCCTCATAATTCGCCACTAGTTAGGGCACTTACATTAGGAGTACTAGATATAGAAAAAAAGGAACCGCAGTTAATTCGAAAAACAGGAACTGGAGACATGAACATAATTGGTAATTCTCTAAACATTCCCGTTGTTACATATGGCCCTGGTGATCCACATGCATCGCACACTATAGATGAACGAGTCTCCGTGGATGAGTATCTTAGAGGCATAGAGGTCCTAAAGCGTATGCTATACCATCTGAAGAGACTACATGTAAAATCCAAATAATTAAAATTCCAATTACATGTGTTTTCGCTTTATTAGATGATGTTAGTAAATGAACTACGCAAGGTCAAAATAACCAAATCCTGAAATCCGATCATGTTGTGGTTTGTAGGTTTGGGAATTTCTGGCGTCGATGGAATTGGTTATGATGCTCTAAAAATTCTGAAGAAGGCAGATGTTGTGTTTTTAGAACTTTTTACAAGTCCCATTGCAAAATCACAGATCACAAAGATTAGAAAACTTGTCAAAGGAGATTTTAAAACAGCAGCAAGATGGCTGGTTGAGGATGGAAAGACCATACTCAAAGAAGCCAAAAAGAAAAATGTTGTTCTCCTTTCGTATGGTGATCCCTACATAGCAACAACACATATCGAGTTACGAACGAGAGCCATCTTGGAAAAAATCAAGACTAGAACCATTCATGCTTCATCTGCTATTACATCTCTTGTTGGCGAGTGTGGCCTTCATTACTACAAGATTGGCAGATCTGTAACCATGATGAATGACAAGCAATCTGCGTCAACTGTGTATTATACTATTTATGAAAATCTAGTAGCGGGAAACCATTCCCTAATAATTTTAGAATACAATAATAATACTAGGTTTTTCTTGAATCCAAATGATGCCTTGTCCAACCTACTTTTGGTGGAAAGTGAGCAGAAGAGAAACGTCATAGACGAATTAAGTTTTGTAATTATTGCATCAAGAATAGGCATGAAAACTCAAAAAATAATCGCTGGAAAAATCTCTAGTCTCAAAGCGGTAGATCTTGGCAAACCTCCACATACGATCATCATACCAGGAGCTATGCATTTTACAGAATCAGACGCACTAAAAATTTTAGCGAAATGCTTTGATGAGCCCTTTGACAACTCTTCTAGGATCCAGAAGATTTCAGATCAGATGCTTCAAAAATATATCCCAACAGCTAGAAAGGCGCTTGAAGAAGTAACAAATCACTTCAAGGGTGACAAAAGTATTCAGTTGGTTTTAGAAAATGCGGAGCTTTATCTTGATGATGCCGAAAAATTTCAGAGCCAAGGAAAATCAGAACTTGCAGTGTTAAGCATAGGATATGCGGAGGGATTGATAGATGCTCTACGCTTTTCAAAAGGAATAGATCCATGGGCATAGCGTTTATAGATAAACCAAGAACTAGGAATCTTGTTTTAGTGATATAGTTGGATGCTCTTGACAAGGAGATAATATCGGCCTTCTATGTATCCTCGCTTTCAAAAGAGGATGCCATTTCTATAATAAGAAGAAAACTTCCCGTAAACTCAGACCATTTAAAATCAAAGATAGAGTTTTTGGTAAAAAATGGAATTATTGAATCTGACAAAAAGACGTTAACAGAGATGGGTAGATCTTCGTTAAGAGTGGTACTTGCAGGAGGAGTTTTTGATATCATACACCCTGGTCACTTGCACACTCTAAGAGCTGCCAAGGCACTTGGAAATGTACTTGTGGTTGTTGTAGCAACCGACAAAACAGCACAGAAGATGAAGAGTCGAATACCACTACACAACATGGAGCTAAGACGCGATCTTGTTAGTTCTCTTTCAATGGTTGACTATGCTATGGTAGGGCACGAAGGGGACATTTTTAAAACAGTTGAAGTTGTCAAGCCAGATATTATTGCGTTGGGGTATGACCAAGTGCATCAAGAAAAATTCATCACAGACGGATGCAAGAAGATCAATGTCAATGTCAGCATAGCAAGGCTTCAGTCCCCTATCCCAGACATCAAAAGTTCAAAAATAGAAAGCGATTACGGCGAATCAATTTACAGACTCTGATTCTATTTCACGCGATTTTTCTCGCTTTCACATACCGGACATTTTAAGCCGTTTGTTTTAATGCCACATTTTTTGCACCGAATTGATATATAGTCACCTTTTTTGGATTTTATGATCTTGTAAATCAGAGCAATTGCAGTTAGAGTTCCTACTCCAATTCCAATCCAAATTAGAACCATACATATCATATGGTTTAATCGCTAATATTAGTTGACGTATTAAATAATTGAATTATTTCAGGTATTTGGTTATCACATAAAGTGCCTTGTCGTCACCTTCAGGCACAGGGTTGGCACAATGTCCGCACTTGGGTAGTGTAACGACCGCATCGTAATCAATTTCTCCTATAGATTTACCACATTTTGAACAATTAACTGGTTTTGTATCGTATATGTTCATTAGTGTAAATATACATCATCGTAACATTTACGCCTTGCTCAACTTTGAAGTGATAGGGATTCTAACTGAAATCTGCGCACCTGTTGAAAGCCTAGCTGCTTTTTTGATGTTTGTGTGTGAGATCAACTCAATTATAGAATCATCGTAGTGTGTTCTTTCCAGAGTTATCAGTGCACCATCAATTGAATTGTTGATTTTTGCAGGATGGCACTTTACCCATCCATATGTACGCTTCTCATCAGAAAAACCATTAATCATTATTCCTTCATGTGTATCAAGACTGTGTTTTGCTTCAGTGTATACTTTGTCCTTTAGTTTGACATTTAGTGTGCCAGGAAATGGGATGTATCCTAGCTTTGTCTTGAATTGTTTTGTGTATCCTTTCATAGACATGTAATATGCGCCTTCTCCCATTCCAGAGATTATAGTTCCCTTGAATTCTAGATATGACGGCGACGATTCCAAGCTTGATCGTAAAATAGATGATATTCTTGCAATCTCGGCTTGTCCTTTAGTTGTAATTCTGACTGCTACCTTCTGTCCACTTCTGATTCGTTCTATGTATCCATCACGTTCTAATTCCAGAAGATGTTTTGATGCAGCCTGCTGTGATCTACGAATGCTCTTTCCAAGTGATGATGTTGTAATGGGAACAAAGTTGTGCCTTGCACCTTTTGCCAAAAGCTCCGCAAGAGTCAGAATGTGTTGAACCTTGAGGTCTGACATTAAAGAGTTTAGGCTACGCCGAGCTCTGTAAATGTTTTGAGTACTAGGCCGTCTGTCTTTTTCAAGTTTGCCGTGCGATGACCTATTACGCACTCTATTCCTGCTTCTTTTGCAGCATCAATCAATCTTTGCGTTATGATTCCATCCAAGACAAGATATTTTATTCCAGAGCCTGGAGAGAGCTTTCCTACCACCTCGCTTACTGGTACCTTGAAGAGTTCGTTGAGTCCCTCATCAAGTGCCACTGCCTCAAGTGACTCATTCAAATCAGGATAGACTTTCTTTGCAACGTCTGCAAATGGCTCATCTTTTGGATCATGCAACCTTGGTTTGGCAGTTTCTTTTTTCATGTCCTCTGCAGTCTCTCTTAGTATGTCTACAATCTGTTGTGGCGTGAGCTCCTCTACTTCACTTCCTTCTGGTGCGCGGTGAACCACATCAATGTTAACCATGGCTTTTAGTTCTTTTAGTATGAATCCACCAGCTCGGTCTCCGTCTAAAAATGCGACAACCTTTGACTTTGATGCACAAAGTTCTTTTATTGATTCATCTATTCTTGCGCCTTCTATTGCAAGTGCATTGTCAAAACCTGCTCTTAACAGATTTATGACGTCAGCTCTTCCTTCAACCAGAATTATCCAGCTGGAATCAAAAACTCCAGAGCCACACGCAAGTTTTTCGCTTCCAAAGGTTGTCAACTTGCCAGTAGAACCACCCTCAGATACATCTTTTAGCATCTCTTCACCCTCACTGATTGTTTTTGTGGACCATTTCTGAATGATTTCCTTTGCCCTGTCTACAATTTCTTTTTTCTTTGCGGAACGAACGTCCTCTATTGCCTCTAGCTTAAAGTTAGCTTGGAAAGGACCAACCTTATCGATGCTTTCTATTGCAGCGGCAATAAGAGCCGCGGTAGATATGTCCGTGCTCATTGGTATCAAAGCATCACCCTTTGTCTGGTTTGACGTTGAAGTAGTGTTTACTTCAATCCTACCCACCTTTGATACCTTCTGTAGTTCGTTTTGGTTCATCTCTGGTCCTAACAGTCCTTCTGTTTGGCCAAAGATTGCACCTATTATGTCGGCCTTTTCAACCAACCCATCGACGTCAAAGCTGAGCTTAACGTGATACTTGACAATTCCTGTACTTGGCAATTCATAATCCTCTTAATTTTTGATCAAATACTTTTGCCAAGACGCGGATATAAGTGCTTATGGTTGGGTTTGATACACAAACCGATCTTGCTTAGGTGTAACGTACATTGAGAGATCCTCAATGTGCCTTATTTTTCCCTTTGTTATGGAAGTAAGTCTTCTCTTAAATGATAGATCTACCTTGAGACGGTGCTCAAGTTGTGAGATTATTCTGCTTGTAAGGTATCTGCCCTTCCTGTCGTGATCAAGCAAAACTATGAGCCGTTTGTATGTCGCCATTGAATCAGCAAACCGTGCCAAGCCCTTGAAGCTATGAAACTCACATATCCTACCAGAAAAGCCAAGTTTTTTTAGTGCATCTGAGTCACGTTTTCCTTCTACCACAACTATGCTGTCTTTTTTTAAGTTTAGAGAAGTTATGAAATTTTTCAAGCCTTCTATTTCAGATTCTGTAATCTTCACGGTATCAGTGTGGCATTTGACATATTAAGCAGTTTTCAACGATATATCAAAGATGTCTAACATTCTTGTGCTACAAAATGCAAAGTATGAAGGACTTGCTGGCCTTGGCAAACTGTTGGAAGCAGATGGGTTTGATACAAAAATCGTCTTTGCCAAACAAGAAAAAATTCCGGATATTGATTCTTCTGTGGTTATAATTTTAGGTGCGGCAGAAAGTGCAAACGATGATCTGCCATATCTAAAAAAAGAGATGGAATTGATAAGGCAGGCTGTGCAAAAAGAGATACCAGTTCTTGGCATCTGCCTTGGTTCTCAGCTTATTGCAAAGGCGTTTGGAGCCAAGGTCTATCAAGGAACGAAAAAAGAGATCGGGATATACCACGACATTGAATTTGACAACCTCTCAAAATCTAGTCTTTTCTCAGGAATTAAAAGCCCGGCAACAGTTTTTCACTGGCATGGCGATACGTTTGATCTTCCTCAAGATGCTATACGGCTTGCCTATTCCAAAGATTACAAAAACCAGGCTTTTCAGCTAGGTACAGCAGTAGGGGTGCAATTCCACCTTGAGGTAGATGAGAAGACGATTAGATTGTGGTTAGATAAATCAAAAGATGAGCTTAGCAAAGTTCCCTACATTAATCCACAAGAGATAATCAGAAAAATACCTGGAAACATACAGAGCATACAAAACAACATGGAAACATTTTACAGAAATTTCAAAGCGGCATACAATCTCTGACAAAAGTTTAATATAAAGACGATTAGACTTTTCGTTCTATATGAGTTCTGTGACTAAAATCTTTGAAGAGACAATTACAACTGATCACAAAGTAATCACAGAAGATCTTTCAAAGTCTGTGTTGAAAAAATACGGCGTAAAAGTTCCTGGATATGCACTTGTAAATTCTGCCAAAGAGGCTACAAAGGCTGCACGAAAGCTTGGATATCCACTTGTCATGAAAGTTGTTTCGCCACAAATTCTTCACAAGACTGATGTTGGAGGAGTAAAGGTCGGACTACAAAACGAGAAAGAAGTAAAGAGGATCTTCAACGACATGTACAAAAGGCTTTCAAAAAAGAAAGGAGTTCAGCTAAAAGGAATCTTGCTTGAGAAAATGGTTCCTCAAGGAGTTGAGCTTATTGTTGGTTTGCAAAACGATCCTCAGTTTGGACCTGTCATAATGGTAGGACTTGGAGGTGTATTAACTGAGATATTCAAAGATGTTGCCTTTAGAATGCTTCCAATCACAGTTGCAGATGCTAAATCAATGCTTCAATAGCTAAAAGGTGCAAAGATACTGCAAGGATTCAGAGGAAGCAAACCTATAGACCAAAATATGCTTGCAAAGGCACTAGTCCAGATAGGCAAGCTTGGTGTTGACAATGCGGGTTACTTTGACAGCATAGATTTCAATCCAATTGTGGTATATCCAAAATCTTACTATGTGGTAGATGCAAAGATCCTTTTGAGAAAGGAATTCAAACAAAACGCCATATCTACAGCACAGCCAAACGCCGAGTTCATGGAAAAGTTCTTCACGCCACAGTCTGTTGCTCTTGTTGGAGCTTCTGCCACTCCAGGAAAGATTGGAAACTCGGTTTTAGATAGCATAGCAAAGCACGATTACAAGGGAAGGGTGTATCCAATCAATCCAAAGGCTGACGAGATTTTGGGAATCAAGTGTTATCCCTCACTGGAGGCAATACAAGACCCCATAGACTTGGTTGTGGTCTGTGTTGATCTTTCAGTTACCCCACCAGTTCTGGAATCTTGTGCAAAAAAGGGCATACATAGTGTTGTGATAGTATCAGGGGGAGGAAAGGAGCTTGGAGGAGAAAGAGCTGCGATGGAAGCAGAAATAAAGCGCCTTTCTGAACAACACAAGATTAGGATAGTTGGTCCTAACTGCATAGGCATGTTTAATGCCGCAAACAGGCTTGATTGCGCCTTCCAAGGACAAGCAAGAATGGTACGGGCAAGACTTGGAGATGTGGCATTTTTGTCCCAGAGTGGCACGATGGGAATTAGTTTTCTTGAGACAGCTGACTCGTTTGGTCTTTCAAAGATGGTAAGTTATGGAAATAGATCAGATGTAGATGAGGCGGACATGATATGGTACTTGGCAAGTGATCCTCAGACCAAAGTCATCACACTTTATGTGGAAGGCTTTGGAGATGGTCGCAAATTTATAGAAACCGCAAAGCGAGTAATGGCAGAAAAACGCAAACCAGTTGTGATATGGAAGAGTGGCAGAACTGCACTTGGAGCAAAACAAGCAGCATCACATACAGGATCACTTGGAGGATCAAACGCAATCATCATGGGAGCGTTTAAACAAGCTGGAATTATTTCAGTTGATAGCTATCAAGAGCTAGCAGGGGTAGTAAAGGCACTTTCATGGCAACCTGCCGCAAAAGGAAATAGAATAGCACTTGTTAGTAACGGAGCAGGCCCTATGATTGGTGCAATTGATCACTTTGAAAGATTTGGACTTGAGGTTGCAAAAGTTACCGAAGCAACACTTGGTGAAATGAAAGCACATTATCCGCCAACGTATGTTCTTGGAAGCGGAAATCCGGTGGATGTGACTGGTGGTGCAAATGCAGATGATTACAGATATGCGATTCAAAAGTTCATGGACGATCCCAATGTCGACATAATAATGCCGTGGTTTGTTTTCCAAGATGATCCACTAGAGGAAACGATTATAGATTATCTTGGCGAGTTTTCAAGGCAAAACAAAAAACCAATTCTTGTTGGAGGCAATGGAGGGCCGTACACACAGCGTGTTTCAGCTTTAATAGAAAAACACAAGGTTCCAGTGTACGATGACATAAGAACATGGGTAGCCGCTGCGGCAGGTTTACTCCAGTGGGGAAAACATAACACAAACAGACAAGGTTTAAGTTCGACATAGATTGGAGTTTCTGCATGTCACTAGTTAACGTCTCAAAATCTGATGGCATTTGTGTTGTTAAGATAAACAGACCAGACAAGTACAATGCGATGAACACAGATGTCGCAAAAGAACTGATCTCAGTTTTCAACGAGCTCGATAAGGACGAAACCGTTAAAGTCATAATACTTACGGGGGAAGGCGATAAGGCATTTTCCGCTGGTGCAGACATTGCATACATGTCTACCATATCCCCCATAGAATCGGAGGTATATGCCAAGCTTGGTCATCTTCTAACTTACACAGTTGAAAACTGTAGCAAGCCAATCATAGCAGCAGTAAATGGATTTGCTCTAGGTGGAGGTTGCGAGCTTGCTCTGGCATGTGACATTAGAATCGCAGCTGACACTGCAAAGATTGGACAGCCCGAAGTTACAATAGGGATCTGTCCTGGATGGGGAGGAACGCAACGATTGCCGAGAATAGTTGGCATATCAAAGGCAAAGGAGCTAATCTACACAGGAAGACAGGTAAAAGCTGATGAGGCAAAGTCAATTGGATTAGTAAACCAAGTTGTTGAGCTTCCAAAGCTAATGGAAGAAGCCATGAACATGGCAAAGATGATTGCTCAAAATTCTGCAATGGCAGTAAGAATGTCTAAAATAGCAATAAACAAGGGCAGAAATTCCGATATTGATACTGCCCTTGCTTTGGAGCTATACACATGGGGATTGTGTTTTACTCATCCAGACAGATCAGAAAGAATGACTGCCTTTGTAAACAAGTCAAAGAAATAACTTCTCAGCTTTAGATTAAATTCCTAATATGTCACGTATGAAAAGGTTATTATAATTTAAAAGACGAACAAGAATCACAATGAGTGATACACAAACCACAAAACTGCTCACCATTACGCCAAAGGCAGCAGAAAAGGTCCTTGCCTTCATAAAAGAAGAGGCAGAAAAGCCAGAGTACCTTAGGATATATGTCCAAGGTGGAGGCTGCTCAGGTCTTTCCTATGGAATGAGCTTTGAACAAAAGGCAGAAGAAGATGACCTTGTACTTGAGGAAAATGGAGTAAAGATACTTGTAGACAGCTACAGCCAAGAATACCTAAAAGGTGCAAATGTAGACTACATAGAAAGTTTGATGGGCGCTGGATTTAAAATCAATAATCCAAACGTAACCAAAAGCTGTTCTTGTGGCAGCTCGTTCAGTACTTCTTAAGCGTAGACTTCTGGTTTCATTTTTTATTTTTCAACAACTAGATGTTTTATTAATTTTTTAGAGCTTTTCTAGTTCGCCGATGACAAGCAAGGTTATTGTCGTGTGAATGTATTGTAGTTTTCTGATCTGTTTTGTAATAATATGTCTAAGGCCACAGACCTCTGGCTTCAAATGACTCTAGAACACGGCTTACTGCAAGAACCATGCTGCCTTTACGCATGTCTACTTTGTGCTTCTTTGCCAAGTTGTAGGTGTCATTAAATCCACGAACAATGTGTTCTTCCATCTTTCCTGCAACTTCATCAAAAGTCCAGTAGTATCTCTGTAAGTTCTGCACCCACTCTAGATACGAAATACATACTCCGCCAGAGTTTGCTAGTATATCTGGTATTACCATTATTCCCTTCTTGAATAGAATCTCGTCTGCTTCAGGAGTTGTTGGTCCGTTTGCAGCTTCGGCTATGATCTTGCATTTTATTTTTTTTGCAATTTCTGGCGTTATTTGGTTTTCAAGTGCAGCAGGTACTAGTACATCACATGGAGTTGTAAGAAGTGCTTCTGTTGAGATTTTTTTGCTGCTAGGATAACCAACAACGCTTCCATGCTTGTTTTTATATTCAAGAACTTTTTTAGAATCTAATCCTTTTGGATTTATTATAGAGCCTTTTGAATCACTTACTGCGATAACTTTTGCTCCCATCTTTTCTAGATATTCAGCTGAAAAGGTTCCTGCATTACCATATCCTTGAATTACTACTTTTGCTCCTTTTAGCTTCAATCCAATTTTTTTTGCTCCTTCCCTCACGCAATATGAAACCCCCAGTCCAGTGGCAACATTTCTAGCTAAAGAACCACCGACTGAAAGAGGCTTACCTGTAATAACAGCTGGCTCACCTTGTCCATGCAAAACACTATAAACATCCATTATCTGCGCCATCTCTTTGCCAGTAGTATAGACATCAGGTGCAGGAATATCTTTTCCTGGACCTATGATTTCAGAAATAGCATACGCATATCTTCTTGTCATTCTCTCCTTTTCTCCACCTGAAAGTTTTTTTGGATCACAGATGATTCCACCTTTTCCTCCTCCGAATGGAACATCAACTATTGCACACTTCCATGTCATCCACATGGAAAGCGCCTTTACTTCTTCTATTGTCACATCAGGATGGTACCTAATTCCACCCTTGTGGGGTCCACGAAAATCGTTATGCTGTGATCTGAACCCTGTGAAAACTTTGATCTTTCCGTTGTCCATTTTTACTGGCAGGGCAACTGTCAAGACTTTTTTTGGAGTTGCAAGCATGTCCCGTACACCGGGATCGAGCTTTAGAATTTTTGCAGCGTTATCAAGTTGTTTTAAAGCATTCTTCCAAGGATCTATCTTTACCAAATCGTACCGATCTGAGTGACTTGATATTATATTTAAATTTGTTTAGCTATGTTGAATGGTTAGAGCCTTATTCTGGGTTTTGTCTTCCTATCTTTGACGTGATTATGTTTCTTAATTCTTCGTCACTTTTATTTAAAAAATCAACTCCAAGCGATTTCGCAATCATTTCAAGCTTTTGTCTTTCTGTTTGCACTGGGCCCTGCACAGAAATATTGTAACCTGTGGTGGCATGTTGAAACTCACTTTGAACCGTATTTTTTGTCTTGTTGTATTCTCCTACTGCCTTGCCAAGCTTTCTTGATAGGTCTGGTAAGCGATTTGTTCCAAGAAGCAATACTATAGCTACAAAAGCGTTGATTATCCATTCACTACCCAATATGTTAAGTGATAAATCCTGCACATCTGATTTTGGTTTATTCCAAAATTAAAGATTTGGGTTCCATGCAGGTTGCAATTCTTTTTTCTTTAAAACAACTATCGATGTAACTGCAATTCCAATTGCAAAGAACATCAGATAAGGAGTGGCATTCCCAAAGAAATTGGCCACAATGCCGGCAAAAAGTGGCCCTGCTGCCCATCCAACTCCAAATGTTGTTTCATAAGCTCCTATCAATCCACCAGAATGTTCTTTTTGTGCTTTTTTCATGATAATTTCGAATGT
>JBQTIK010000116.1:0-18073 GCA_052388195.1 Nitrososphaerota archaeon
CTTGTTGCAAGTGACCAAGTTCAGTTTCCTCTCACTGCACTTACAAACAATCAACAATTCCAGATTGATCTTTCATGGGATCCACTTGTCATACAACCAGAGCAGAAAACCAAGTTCATATTCACAATAAGAGATCCTGTTACACTTGATACAAAACGACAATCCACATATGATTTTGTCATATTACATAACGGTAAAGAAATCCATAGAGCTTCTGGTACAGCCATAGTTGGTGGAGGATTCGAAGATTTTACTTTTTCAGTGAGTCAGACAGGTCCAATTATTGTAAGATTTGAAAAGATTGGAGGAACGCCAGCTTCTACCGAGTTTGCTATGGTAGTAGTTCCGGAATTTGGACCAATTGCCGTTTTAGTCCTCATAATAGCAACCAGCGGTCTTATTATCACTAGAATCTATTCGATTCAACTGAGAATACAGCCTTAGCCTACGCCGTTTTCGTTTAAAATTAGGGCAAGAAGTGCTGCGCGTGTATCCTTACCATATTCAGCCTGCTTGAAGTATTTTGCGTGTTTTGTAGAATCCACTTCAGGAGAAATCTCATCAAGTCGTGGTAGCGGATGCATAATTATTGCATCATCTTTCATTTTCTTTAACATGTCAGGACCAATCTTGTAGCTACCTTTTACTTTGACATATTCTTCTGCATCTGCAAATCTCTCTTTTTGTATTCTTGTCACATACAATACATCAAATTCATCTAGTTTTTCTTCCAGATCGGTTGATTCGGTGTATGATAGTCGCTTTTTTATTTCATAGGTAGAATCAGCCCTAATTTTTAAAGTTGGTGGAGAGATCAGATGCACGTCAACTTTATAGTTCCCAAGTGCATACAACAAAGAATAAACCGTTCTGCCATATTTTAGATCACCGACTATTCCTATTTTCAGACCATCGATTCTTTTCTTCTCTTTTCTTATTGTATAAAGATCCAGTATGGCTTGAGTTGGGTGCTCTTCTGTTCCACTTCCTGCATTTATCATTGGTTTTGGAGATACTTCTGCTGCAAACCTGCTGGAACCATCGAACTGGTGTCTTAGCACAAGAACATCAGAATAAAGTGCCATTATCCTTACAGTATCGGCTAGACTTTCACCTTTTTTTGCTGATGAAGATGAGGCATCTGCTATTCCAATAGATGTGCCGCCCAGTGATGCCATTGCTGCCTCAAAGCTTAATCGAGTTCTGGTACTTGGTTCAAAGAAAAGATAGCCCAAAATTTTTCCGCGCGCAAGCTCACGTCGCTCGTTTGGACTCATTTTAATTATTTTGTCTGTGGCGTCAAATACAGTCTCAAACTTTTGCTTGTCAAAATCACGTATTGAGACAATGTCTTTTTGGAAAAAAGAATTGCTCATTTTCGTTCAATAATATATATGAGTACTATACAAAGTATTCCAATGTCAGAGTCTGATCTTATTGTTAGACGAATCAAGGATGGAACAGTAATTGATCATATTGAGGCAGGCAAAGGCCTTAAGGTTCTTAATGCGCTTGAGATAGACGGGAAAGATGGTAATGTAATCACAATAGCACTAAATGTACCCAGTGCAAAGGTTACAAAAAAAGATATCATCAAGGTTGAAAATAGATTTCTAAAAGACGATGACACAAACAAGCTTGCACTAATTGCTCCAAAAGCTACTGTAAATATAATCAAAGACTATAAACTGGTTGAAAAAAGACGTGTTACTTTACCAAATGAGATTGAACGAATTTTCAGATGCTCTAATCCAGAGTGCATAACAAACAGTGGTGAAGATATAGAGTCAATAATGGATGTGGTGGACAAGACAGGGCTTGTGCTTCGATGTAGATATTGTACAAGAATTTTAGATGTTAATGAGTTAAAATATTACTAGTTTATTGACATAAGAATGATGATATAATATTTGTCTATTAGAATTCTCAAACAAATCTTACATATGCCGTTTCCTATCTGCTGTGATTGAGAAATATTTAATAATTCAAGCAGTTACTGCTTCTTTCTTTGATACTTCTAGCTGATATTGATCATACGTAAACTGTCGTCTAGTTCCAAAAGGCTTGAATGGTCTTCCATTACCATGGTAGAATTTGGAGAAGAACTCAACGTAAATTAGTCTAGCACCTTGGATGCCAGGCTCGAAAACGCCAATTATAATATTGAAAATGTGTCCAATGAACAATATAACTACTCCAAGAATAACATATGGTATTGAATTATCCAGAACTCTTATGAAAATGTAATCAATAACATCTGCAAGTATGACTGATGCGAGCAATATTCCGATAATTCTCGTATAGGAGAGTATGTGGCTAACTATCGATGGTAACTCCATAATAGCTCTTGGACCTTCTCCATATAGCATTAAACCGATTCCTCCCAAAAGCAATCCAAAGTAACCAATTGCCCCTACATTGTGAATTGGGTTTATGGGTTCATGATGCATTAATGCTAGTCCTGTCATAACAACACCCCATCCAAATAGTAACCAACCTACTTTTCCGATTGCGTGTTTCTTTTCGCCCTCTCTCAAGTTATTGAGAATGCCAAGAATCAGGCCAAATGTTACCATACCAAGACCGATATATCCACTAATTAGCAAAAGTTTTCGAAGCCCATGGATTGGACTAAAGAATGCTCCAGCAGTAGGAAGAAGTTGCATGCCAAGTGCTGTGTTTAGATAACCAAACAAGTAGCTATTGAGATGGAATCCAAAGTACAAATCGAATATGAATCCTAAAATAATTGCAATAATAGCACCAGGAGTCATTGCCTTTGCTAATTTTACCATCTGTCTTGGTTTCAATATTTTCAACGCAAAACTTCTCAATGGCTTTGGCATGATATTCAAATTACGCTTTCCACCCTCAATTCGTCTGATTACCCATCTGCAAACAAGAAGTATTACAAGGCCATAACCAGCATCACCTACCATCATCCCATAGAAGACTGGAAAGATAAGACCGAAAATCAAAGTAGGATCAAATTCTTTACCAGATGGTAGAGAATAGAATCTAATGAAGGCTTCAAACAACTTGAATCTTTTAGGATTCTCAAATAAAGTGGGTGGGTTTTCGTCTGTCTCTAATTCATAAATGATGGTTCCATTGCTATGCATTTGGAAAGTAGCCTTTACCTCTTCAATCTTTGATTTTGGAATCCATCCTTCCAATGCGAATGCATCATTGGTAACACCTAGATTATCGATAACTTCAAGTTTTTTGTTTTCTATCTCAAGTTGTTCTTCTACACAAACTATATTTGTAAAATGCATTTTAGAAATTTCTGTAAGTTGTTGATCAATTTGCTTTAGTTTCTGAGAAAGATCATTAAGAATACTTTTTTGACTTTTTATTATTTCATCAGGTTTTCCGTCAAGTTTTGGTACCACTTCAATATTAACGCCGTGTGATTGAACTATAGTAGCAAGGGCATGAGATGGGAAATTGGGAAAGACAAGAAGAACGATATGTGTAACTTCTTTCCCCTCCTTAGAGTAAAGAAAAATATCTTGTTGATGTGGTTCTAAAGCCTTCTTTAAGGCTAGTAAATTTTCTGACACAACACGACCAAAGTAAGAACGAGCTGATGATAACTGGAGAATTTTCAAATCTTCAGGAAAAAATGCAAATTCCTCAACGAGTTTGATATTATTTTCCGTTTCTTTTATTTTGGTAAGTAGGTTTTCCTTTTCTCTTTCTAGAGAGGCAACTTTACTATCGACATCAATTGATTTAGCAGTCTGCATGAGTTCATCTATTGATGAAAAGCGTTGAGATTGTGTAACTGGCATGGCAGGAAGTACAGTTGTCAACGCTCTAATTCGCAGCAGTTGATCTGAAATTTGTCTGTATAAGTCACTCTCACGCTCATTCTTTAGCATTGTAGCAACTTCTTTCGATAATGATTCCAGCTGTACAACTCCCAAGTCGTGTAAAACAGATATAACAACTTGCCTGTATTTTTTTAGACCAAGTACCGCTATGCGTGCCATTGGAACAGGCTTTAATACCATTAATCTACACCTTTTAACAAAATATCGATTATTTCGTGGGTAGTCTGTGCATTTACCTGTGCAGAGATGGTTTTTGCCTTGGTCTTGGCATCTTCTATAATCTTCTCTGTTTCTATTGTAGCCTTTTTTCTAGCTTGTTCAACACTTAATTCTACCAATTTTTCGCCTTCTATTTTTGATGTTGCTATTGCTTTCTCCAAATCAATCTGTAATTTCTTAATTTCTTCATCAACCATTTTTTTGTGATTTTCAATTTCTATCTGTGCCTTTTCCTCGGCTTCTTTAATTTTCTTAAGTGAACGAACGTATTCTTCTTGTGTATTTGACATGGTCATATCCCTAAGAAATGTTTGCTTACGTATAATGCTACAGTTACAGCGACAACAATATTACCAATCTTAAATGCCTTTATTATCAGGTAAAATTTTCTTTGTTGAGAATTTGCAAAATTACTCTGCAAGGATTGTTGCCTCCTTTGTAATAGACTCTTGTTCTCTTTCACCCATTTTGCGCTTTACAGTCTTTAACATAATGAATGTATCACGCTCCATTTCATCAAGTCTGAATGTAATGAATTTTACAGCTGCTAGTAATCTTGGAATGAAGACGTTTTCAATTGCATTGGATTTACGTTTTGTCTTCTCTATCTCATACAGAAGTTTTCGTAAAGCGGTTTCTTTTTCTGCGACATCTAATACAATCTTATGAACCTGCTGGAATGCTTTAATTGCCTCGTTAATAGAGGTAGGAAGTTCCAATAAATATTCTGTTAGAACTTGTTCTCTATTTCCACCTTCCAATTTTGGAATACGAACTCCCATTACGTTCTTTGGCATTATAAGTAATTTTTTCAGCTGTGGGATTTTCATCGCCTCGTTTTCTAGTTGCATTTCACCAGCTAGCATCTCTGCCATTCGAATACTTTGATACCCTTTTATCAGCTCAGATTGCAAGCCGCTTCGTAATCTCGCTGAAGTTTTATTTACATTAAAAAATTCCAGAATCAATGCTTGGCGTTTAAGCTTTAAGAGTTTCAGCCCTTTTTTAGCGATAATAATTCGTCGCTTTGTGCGTATGTATTCCAGACGCGTTGGACGTATGTTAATAGCTGATGGCATTTTCAGGCACCTTGAGCGGTTTTCTTTGCATACTTTGCTATGAATTCTGGTTTGATACGATTCATTTCTGATTCTGAAAGACCGCTAAGCAGTTCCCAACCAATGTCTAGAGTCTGTTCAATAGAACGAATTTCGTCCAAGCCTTGGTTTACAAACTTTCGCTCAAAATTGCTAGCAACTTTTAGGAATTTCCTATCCAAATCACTTAGAGCTTCCTCACCTACTATAGCCGCCAATGCTCTTGCATCCTTACCTTGTGCATATGTTGCATAAAGTTGGTCTGAAAGATTTCTATGATCTTCTCTTGTTCGTCCTTTTCCAATGCCTTGGTTCATTAAACGTGAAAGACTAGTTAGAACGTCAACTGGTGGATGAATGTCTGCTCTATGTAAATCTCTACTCATCACTATCTGTCCTTCTGTAATGTAACCTGTAAGATCGGGGATTGGATGTGTAATATCATCAGCAGGCATTGTAAGAATTGGAATCTGAGTTACGGAACCTTTTCTACCCTTTATTTTTCCAGCACGTTCATAAATTGAAGCCAAGTCTGTGTATAGGTAACCTGGATATCCTCTTCTTCCTGGAACTTCTTCACGCGCAGCAGAAATTTCTCTTAATGCTTCACAATAATTTGTCATATCAGTCAATATAACAAGGACATGCATTTCACGTTCATAGGCAAGAAATTCTGCAGTGGTTAAGGCAAGTCTAGGTGTAAGTATACGTTCCATGGAAGGATCAGATGACAGATTTAGAAACAAAACAGTTCTGCCAAGTGCGCCACTTTCTTCAAATTGTTTTACAAAAAAGTTTGCTTCTTCACTGGTAATTCCTATTGCGGCAAATACTACAGAGAAGCTTTCCGATCCGCCAAGAACTTTTGCCTGTCTGGCAATTTGTGATGCAAGCAAATTGTGTGGAAGACCAGAACCAGAAAATATTGGAAGTTTCTGACCTCTTACAAGAGTATTCATGCCGTCAATATTTGACATTCCTGTTTGGATGAATTCTGATGGTTCTTCTCTAGAATATGGATTGATGCCAGAGCCTACAAGATCAACCCTTTGTTTTGATACAATCTTTGGTCCGTTGTCTTTAGGATTTCCTAGTCCATCAAATACCCTTCCAAGCATTTCGTCAGATACTGATAACTTTGCAGTTTCGCCAAGGAACCTTGTTGAAGTACCTGCTGTGTTCAGTCCAAGAGTTGGACCAAATACTTGAACGACTGCTAAACCCTGTCTGGTATCAAGGACCTGTCCCTGACGTCTTTCTCCATTTACAAGTTTTATCTCAACCATTTCACCATAAGCTGCATTATCTACTCCTTCTACAAATATCAGAGGTCCAGCAACCTTTGAGAGTGTTTTAAACGCTATTCCAGACATTTAGTTAGATACCTCTATTAACAGGCTGTTGAATTGCTGCTTCATGTTAGTCTTAATCTCCGTAAGTAGTTGTTCTACTTGATCTTCGCGTGTCCATTTTATTTTTGATATCAGTTTTCTTACCTCAAGTGCACCTATCTTTGATGATGGAATTCCCTTTTTTATTGCATCAGCTTCCATTCTACCGAACTCTAAAATGACAGAAAGCATCAGATACTGTTTCCTAATTGATGTATAGGTATCAACCTCATCATATGCACTTTGTTGTAGATAGTCTTCCCGTATAGAGCGTGCAGTATCCAAAACTCCTTTTTCCGGTTCTGGTAACGCATCATATCCAACTAATTGAACAATTTCTTGTAATTCTGATTCTCTTTGCAAAATTTCTAGCGCTTCTTTCCTTAGTTGAATCCATTCTTTAGATACATTGGTGTTGTACCAATCTCCCATATCATCAACATATAGAGAATAACTTGTTAACCAGTTGATAGATGGGAAGTGCCTTCTTGAGGCTAGGCTTGCATCTAGTGCCCAGAATACTCTTGTCACCCTTAACGTGTTTTGTGATACTGGTTCTGAAAAATCTCCGCCAGGGGGAGATACTGCTCCTACCAAAGTTAGAGATCCTACTCGCTCTTCTGGAGAAATTACTATAGCTTTTCCTCCTCTCTCATAAAATTCTGCTAGTCTTCTTCCCAGATATGCTGGGTATCCCTCTTCTCCAGGCATTTCTTCTAGTCTTCCTGAAATTTCTCTGAGTGCCTCTGCCCATCTGGACGTACTATCTGCCATTAGTGCTACCCCATATCCCATATCGCGATAGTACTCACCCATTGTAATTCCGGTATAGATACTTGCTTCGCGTGCTGCTACTGGCATGTTGGATGTATTAGCAACAAGAATCGTGCGTTCCATGAGAGGGCGGTTTGACTTTGGATCTTGCAGTTTTGGGAAAGTTGTAAGAACTTCAGTCATCTCGTTTCCTCTTTCACCGCATCCAACATAGACTATAACACTACTGTCTGCCCACTTGGCAAGCTGTTGTTGAGTTACTGTTTTCCCACTTCCAAAGGGACCAGGAATTGCGGCAGTTCCACCCTTTGCAACGGGAAAAAATGTGTCCAAGATGCGCTGACCCGTAAGCAGTGGTTCTTCTGGTGGTAGCTTACGCAGAACTGGTCTTGGTGTTCTAACCGTCCACCAACTTGATAAACCGATATCTGTCTTTGTACTATTTGTTTTCACAGTTGCGACGATTTCGTTGACATTGTATTTTCCTTCAGCAATTTCTGCAAGTTCACCAGTAACATTGTGTGGAATCATTACTTTGTGCATTATTAGTGGGGTTTCTTGAACTTCACCAATGATTTCACCTGGCGAAACATGGTCGCCTTTTTTCTTAACTGGAACAAACTCCCACTTTTTCTGTTGATCAAGAGCAGGAATGATATTTCCTCGGGTGATAAAGTCTCCACTTTGTTCTCTTAAGATATCCAGCGGTCTTTGGATACCATCATAAATTGATGTTAAGAGTCCTGGGCCAAGCTGCATCGATAATGGTCGCTTTGTATTGATGACTTTTTCTCCAGGTTTCAAACCTGTAGTATCCTCGTAAACTTGCACAGTGGCCTTGTTCCCTTCGAGACGAATTATTTCTCCGACCAGCCCCAACTCTCCAATACGAACAACATCAAACATCTGTGCACCTTCTAGACCGCTAGCTACAACAACCGGCCCCGAAATACGTGAAACTATAGCATCTGCCATATTATCATCAACTCGTTTGGATACTTATTCCAAGTACTCGTTTAGCCAAGGCAGCTATCGATTCTTCTTGTATGTTCTCTTGTAGTGGAGGCATGAATAATACCAGTGGTTCAATAGATTCTTCGACTTTTGAGCGGAATGCAGCAGGAAGTGTGGTGCTAACAGATTCGCTTGCGATAATTAAATCAAAATTACCAGAAGAGAATACATCCTGCATTGTTTTATTGGCATCTTCCTGGCCAACAATAAAGGTATCATCTATTCCAATAAGACGATAACCGATAACAAGCTCACGGTCCCCTACTATGGCTACTCTACCGGTTGATTGGGTTTTTTGTTTAGATATTTTTTCACTCATTTAGCAACATCGCACTTATCTGCTCATTTGAAAGATTGTAGCGTTTTCCATAAGCTATCCTTTTAATATTTTCACGCTCCTGTTCTGCACTTATGATAAAGTAAAATATCGTTCCAATGGAAAGTGGAATATTTTTTAATTTCTTCACGTACGTTGTGTTGACGAATTTATCCAGTGATACTTCAAAATCAATCAAACTATTTGTCGTCCTGTACTGAGATAGTGCCTGAATTAATGTATAGTAACCTTCTAGTCTTCCCACAATTTCTGCCACATTTTTTACTTCGTATATTTCCAGTAACTCCTTCATGGAAATTTTTCCTCCTTCTACAAGATGCTTGTTAACTATTTCTTTATCCAAATTGGATTCTTTGGCCTTCAAAAGGTTTAGAATGTTTTTCTTATCTATCTCGGTTCTAATCAATTCCCTAATCACACCTTCATCACCTTGAAAGAATTTTAACGATTCAAGAAGCGTTTGATAATAGTATCTTTGCAAAGCAGACATCATTGGTCCAAGATCACCTGTCTTTTGGTATGCATCTAAGTGTTGCATCAATATTGTCCCATAGTTGTACTTTACAAGTTGATTTACCACACCATCAACTCCTGACTGTGAGAGAATAACTTTCATCTCATCATGTGGAATATTTCCAGCAGAAATTCCAGCAGGAACATTCCTACTGGAGACTAAAAATGATTCTGTCTCGGTAACTGTTCGTCCCATGCTTTTTGAAGAAAGTATTAGCTCTATATTGTGAATATCCCATTTTAGTAGATAAGCTCTGACTGCACCTTTACCATTAAATGGTGTTGCTTCTAAGACAATTTTATTAACTTCAACTAGATGACGGTTCAGTGCGACTTCTAAAAGTTCTGGAGGATCCTGATAGACTGATGCAGCTCTTTCAATTTCTTTACCATACCAAGTAGATTCTAACATTTTGATCATCTCAGTGACATCTTTTGCTTTAAGTAAATTTTGCATAAAATCTTGAGAAAGAAGATTTATCGAAATGGCTTGTAATCTGCCAAAAGAAGAAGAATATTGCGATGTTCCCATTATAGTATTCTCTCCAGAATTGTATTCTTAATCTCATCTTCATGAGTTCGTAATAACTCATCAAAAGTTAAATCAAGTTCTTTTGTGCCATTTTTATTTTCTGCAATTATTCCACCTAAAGTTTGAATAGAAGAACCTATAGTAAGATTCATCTTCTTTAAAATTGCGCGATCTTCTTCACGACCACGTACAGTAATATTCTGATCTAATCTTTTTTTTGCGGCCTTAATCATGGTCTCTAATACTTTTTTATACTGAGGAGTTGTTGTGTAATTCTTTAACTCCTCTTTTATAACATTAAATGTAGAATCTAAATTTGTGTTGATAGCATCAAACAGAATCTTTTTTGCTTGTAGTCTGCCTGCCTCGACTATTCTAGCTTCCTCTCTTTCAGATTTTATTTTTGCTTCATTTGCATGACGCTCTTGCAATTCTTTAATGCTAGTGTTCTTGCTACTTTGTATTGCAGCCTTCTTCTTAGCTAATTCGCTATCTAGACTTTCGATGTCCTTTTTTTTTCTGTTCTCTATCTCATGGACGAATGTCTCTATACTCATTGCGACATCGCCTATAGTATGCCAAGTAACAGAATGATTCCTAGCACGAAGCCAATGATCCAGAGAGTTTCCGGAATGACAAAGAAAAACAGTACCTGACCAAACTTCTCTGGTTTCTCTGCTATAATACCCATACCGGCAGCACCAATTCCTTGCTGTGCATTACCAGTACCTATCAAACCTCCAGCTATCGCAATTGCTGCTGCTATAGCCAATAACGGCTTTGTCAAGTCTGAAGTAGCTGAGGCTGGAGTTTGGGCAAATGCTGGAGTTGAAAAGACGGTGAAAAGTGAGATCGCTAATCCTGCAATTATAGTAATACCAGAAAATTTTGTTCGTCTGCTCAGCATCAAGTATGGCTCCCCTGTAGACGCTATATTAATCTAATTTTTACAACATGCAAAGTTTCCTCTAAGCAAAAAATAAAGTCCGTAAGAAGAAAACAATTTTTCATACTAGATCGACTGATTAAGAAAGTGGATACTTGTCTATCACTTGCATTAAAAATAGAACTAGCTCACAGGAAGATCTAATCTATTTCCCCATTCTCCCCATGAACCAACATAGACTTTGACGTTTTTGAAGCCAAGCTTTTTGAGAGCTAAAAAGGAGTTTGCCGCTCTGTACCCTCCCTGACAGTAAGTTATGATTTCATCATCCTGTGAGAGTCTGTAAAGCTCGGAAAGTGACTTGTTTTGTTTCATGGTACCATCTTCGGCTATATTGAGGTTCCAGTCTATGTTTATTGCATTTGGAATGTGCCCACTTCTTGCAGCTCGTATCACTGTACCATCGAATTCTTCTTTTGTTCTTGCATCAATGAGTTTTATTTTGTCTAGATGTTTTTTGATGTATTCAAATCCTGCAAAGACATCTTTGTTAACTTTTCCAGAAAACTTGGCAGGTTTGAATCCATTTGTTTTTGTTTCAAGAGGAAGGCCTGAGCTCTTCCATTTTTTCATGCCACCGTCTAGCATGAAGACTTGGGGATGAGAAAAGTAGATCAAGAGCCACACACCACGTGCAGCACTCATTCCAGAAACCTCGTCATAAAATACAACTTTTTTTTCTTTTGTTATTCCTACATAAGAAAGGAGTTTTTGTATTTCCATGTCAAATGCTTTCATTCCTTCTTTTGATGTGTCAGACCAGTGATAATAAAATAGATCTAAATTTACAGCTCTTGGAATATGTTCTGCCAAATATTCTTTGTATGATCTTGTGTCAACTAAAACTAAATTTGGATCAGCAAGAATTTTTTTAAGATCATCAGCATCTATGAACATGCCTTAGATCTAAACAAGGCAATGTAAATTCATTTCACAATTAGATATAACCAAAAATAAAAAGGATGTGTGGCGTACTATTCGTTTACGTACGCTCTTTCGCCGTGTTGTGCAAGATCGAGTCCGATTTCTTCCTCTTTTGGAGTAACTCGTATACCGCCAGGCCAGATTGCATCCATTATCTTCAGGATTACAATCGTGACAGTAAACGCATATGCCGTCGTTGAGATTGCGCCTATCACGTTTATAGCTTGTTGTTCCATGCCTTCTGGTGTTCCGGTCCATGCGCCAATTCCACCAAAGATATGCGGACTAGCAAGAGTTCCAGTAAGGACTGCTCCTGCGAAACCACCTATTCCGTGGACTGCCCATGCATCAAGTGCGTCATCCCACTTGCGTGCATTTTTGAATGCAACACCAGCATAGCATAAGACTCCTGCTGTGATTCCAATTATTATTGAGGCCATTGGTCCAACCCAACCAGATGCTGGCGTGATTGCAACTAGTCCAGCTACTGCACCTGAAGCGGCACCAACTATACTTGGTTTTCCTGTATGAGCCCAGCTCATCAGCAACCATGTGATAGATGCCATGGCAGTTGCCGTGTTTGTTACTACCCATGCACTTACTGCTACACCGTCCGCTGCAAGTTCGCTTCCCGGATTAAATCCGAACCAGCCAAACCATAGCATAGATGCGCCAAGTACCACCATGGGTACATTGTGTGGTTCCATTGGAACCTTTCCATATCCTAGTCTTCTTCCAAGAACCAGTGCTGCAGCAAGTCCAGAGAATCCTGATGTAATGTGTACAACAGTACCGCCCGCAAAGTCTAACGCAAAGCTTGGCGACAAATCTGGATTTAGGTCTAGACCACCTAACCATCCACCACCCCAGACCCAGTGTGCTACTGGATCATATACAAAGGAGGCCCACAGTATAATGAAAATCAGGAAAGCGCTGAACTTCATTCTGTCAATTAGAGCTCCAACGATTAGTGCTGGTGTGATGATAGCGAATGTCAACTGGAACATCGCGAATAGTTGGTGCGGAATTAATCCAGCCCAATAATCACTGCCACATGATGCATCCGTTAAACAAGTACCATCATCTAATGGTGCTCCAAGTGGAGCTAGGTGAGATACCTTGTTCAGACCAATATAATCAAATGAACTTGCGAATTCATTGACTCCATCTGCTTCTGGTCCAAATGCTATGGAGAATCCCCACAGAACCCACTGAAGTGAGATCAACCCAATTACGATGAATGTCATACCAATTGAGTTGACTGCATTCTTGGATCGTGAAAGACCACCATAGAAGAACGCTACACCAGGTGTCATCCAAAGGACTAGTGTTGTTGCTGTGTACACAAATGCAGTGTGTCCTGAATCAATAGCACAGGGTGTATCCATTACTCCATCTGCATCGCTGTCCATCCAACATTCAGCAGCGTTGCCAGTATAGATCATTCCTGCTTCTGTATCTGTAACCATCTGAGCGTATGCTTGCCCAATAGAGGTTATAGATACCACGGCTACTACTGCAACTAGCAGTATTGCTAAGTTGCGATTCTTCGTAACCATTAAGGAGAAAAAATCTCGTAAATTATATAAGCATTGAGATATTGTAGATCACAAAAGCGTATATTGTTATATTTAGATAAAAAACGATATTAGCATACAACCTTAAATTTAGGATATATTCTACAAAGAAACAAGTATGAAGCTAGAAGACACTCCAAAATTATCCGTTTTTGAAACCTTCAAGACAAAAAGTGAAGAGCTTACAGGCGAGGCGATGCGTCAACGAGGAATAATTACACATCTTGCTACAGAGTCCAGTCCTGCAATGAAAACAAGAACTGCCATAGCTCATAAGCTTGCTGAGAAAAATGGTACGGTGTGGCAAAACATCTACTCTGGAATTTTTAGAGACCTAGATGAAATTCTTCTTCCACTTCGAATTGTAGAAGAGGCAGGCAGATTGCCACTAAAGCGAGGCCCAAAGGCGTTACAAGAACAAGGAGTGCCATACTATCAGCTTACTGATGGTGGCATGCTTGTAGCAGCATCTCTTGATGGGATGGAAAAAGAACGAGCAAAGATGTTGACAGAATTTTTTGAGAAAAACTCTAACTCAAAAGATAAGGAGTTTAAAAAAGCAGTACTAATACTTTTAGATGTTGCACCAAGTTTTGTTTTTTCACTTCTCAAAAAATACATAGAAGCCTACGGCAATGGAAAGATGGATAAACTATTTCCCTTTGATGCCGACAAGATGAGAAATGTACTTGATGAATCAATAAAAATTCAGAGAGAGTTTTTAGAAGGGTTTTCTACTTTAGGAGACCCTGACAGGGAAACCGTGATTAATTTTCTTAAAAGAATCGGATAATCTCCAAACATTAAGTCTTCATCCAAAGGAGACAGCAAAATGCCAAATAGGAGCTCCTCAAAAAATATTTGGTTCTATCAAGTCTTTTAGTGCACGTGTTAGACTACTCTCAAAGAATGAGCCCCAGACTCTTGCAGAATCTAGAAACCTAGACGAGCTTGTTACGAGAATAAAGGATACAGTTTACGTTAATGCTGTCTCAAAGCTTACAAAGCCTATTACGGCTGAAAAGATAGAATCTGCCCTTGAGAAGCTATCTTGCAGATATGCGTTATTCTCTTGTAAAATCCAAGGAGGCTTCATTTTATTGGCCTTGCTTATTCCGAAAGGATTTCTAAAGACCTGTTCCAGATAATGAGCTAAGTCTATTATAGAGTAGGTGTCAAGGGTATCTGCCTTGATGGGTGATAGGGACTATAGACAAGTTATTACAAGTATTATAGATGGTATAAGTCGCGACATAAGTACCAAGATTGATCTCAAAGATAACAAGACTATACATCTTTATGAAATTGTTAGATGTTTACGGCGTTCATATTTTGATAGAACTGCACCAAAAGAACCTGAAACTGTAGGGCCTTCTGGTCTAATTGTAGGCCTTTTGCGAAAGATGTCCTATGGATCAACACAAGGCGAGTTTGCAGTAGATGATATCAAACTAAAGGGCCAAGCAGACATGATAGTGGATAACATTGTAATTGCCCTTCAGATTGTCACCCAGCTACCAGAAAATCCCCTTCCTAGTGATGCTTTATACCTAAATGCTTGTCTATGGATCTTTAACAAGAATGAAGGCATTATAGTATATCTGACTAGTGACGGCAAGGAGGTATCATTTTATTTGAATAAGGACAAAAAGATGTTTGAGGAATCCATACGTAGAGTCAGAGTCCTAAGCAATTTGCTTGTAGAAAAAAAGGCTCCCATACTGGAACCATCTCCTGAATGCAACACCTGTCAGTACTATGACGAGTGTTATATCAAAAGAAAGAAATCAAAAAGCGTTTCCGTAGATAGCTTGTTTGGATTTATGAAACAAGAAAAGTAAAAAGTGATGGGAATTTATTCCCTATTCTGGCCCGCTTGTTTCGGCGCCTCTATGTCCCTTACCTCGCAGTGCAAAAGTAATTACTGCTAGGGCAATCATGACGCCTATCATTGAACCATATGCTATAAATCCGGCTTCTGCCATGTTAAAGAAGCTCTTTTTTTGAATCTTATATAACTTAGCTAAACATCTTTTTCTCCATACAAATAATCCAAATTTTGGAATTTTATGATACTCTCAAGAATATCATGCTATCTCTCAAAATCAAAGAGAACCGAATCAGCTAGACCACTAAAAGCTGAGGTGGTACTATAGAATGCCTCACCCTTAATTCTCCATTGTGGAGTGCCTTCCTGTAGTGTAGACCAAAACTCTGGAGTCTTGCCGATGTTTTTTATCGTTGTTGAGCCAGGTATGGTGGTAGAATACTCATGCAAGATTGTGTAATAGTTTGAGCTTGTTACTTGACCGGCAAGTCTTTGCCCAATCTCACCGTGTCCTACCTTAACACCATTTTCATAAAGCTCGTAGCTGATCATTTCAAGCAAAATTGTTGTGTCGTTTGGATTTGAAACATCAAACTTGATTCCAATTATTGCATCTTTTTCTGATAATGATAAAATAGAAATGTCGTTCAATTTTATATCAAGTGGTTTTATTTCTTCAGAAAGGGTACCAAGTCCTCCTGGAAGTGCAACATTTTCTGGTATGACATTCTTTAACAAACCAGATCCTGGAAGTACAGCAACAACTACTATAATTGCACCAAGGACTCCAATTGCTGCACCAATCATGGATTTTCTATTCAATGATAATATACGAGTTTTGTTCTTCTCTTAAATGTTAGCTGAAAAGACTTATAGTCAAAGTTTAGGAAAATAATTTTATGCAGTATCATCAAGCAGTTAGAATAGGAAAAGAGAGAGCACAAAAATCTCAAATGACTCTATTCTCTCATGCTGGTTTTGCAATGCTAACACTTACAGTAAAACAATCCGCAGGAAAATTTGTACCAGTTGGTGAACAGGAATTAGTTGCAGTCGTTCAGAAACCAGAGGGCTGGGTTACAGTAATAGTTGATGAGGAAGGATTTGCTAAGGCCCAATCCAAAGCTTTGCAAGAAAATGAGGCAAGAGAAATTTTTAAGAAGGCTGTTGCTGCTGGCATTCCAGAATATGAGGGAAAAGTTAGGTTAGTATGATCTCAGTTCCTTCTGGAGATCCCTTGATTGCTTTTTCCAAAGTTTTGATGTCCGCCTTGAGTATGCGTGTTTTAATTTTGGATCGCTCGATTACTTTTAGTGCAACAATATCCATCAGATCGTACCCACCAGCAATTGAGTCTTGATGTACAAGCATCTTGCGAAGTTTTATCAGCTCAATACGCCTGAACTTTTTTGCATTTTTATTTTTGTTTGGATCTGAATCATAGATTCCATTCACATCTGTTGCATTCAAAAAGAAAGACGCCTTGACCTTTTCTGCAATAAGTGCGGCTGTTGCGTTTGTACTCTGGCCTGGATGCAAACCCCCCGTTATTACAATCAGCCCACTGTCTGCAGCATGTGCCACTTCCTTTAGATTGGTTGGTGGATGCGGATACGCCCTTTCTTGCAGCGCATAAATCAAGAGTTTTGCATTTAGTCTTGATACTTCGATTCCAAGCTCGTCAAGTGTAGACTCGTCTGCACCAGACGATCTGGCGTGGGTGATGTAGTGTCTTGCAATCTTACCCCCGCCTGCTACTACTATTGGCTGGTAAGTCTTGCTTATCTTAACAAGAAATGCCGCATAATCCTTTAGAATTTTAGAGTCTTCAAGTCCAAATAACCTTCCAGATAATTTGATTACTATTCTTTTTCTCATGATTTCTTTTCACCAAGGATGGCTTGCGCTGCAATTTCAACCTTTTTTCTGTTTTTTTCTGTAGTATAAACTCGTAACATGTCCATAAAACCAGAGATTGCAGAAACCAATGGAATTTCTGAGATTGGAAGTTCATATGCCTCTTTTGGTACTGAACCTTTCTTTGATGTCAGTATGATTGATTGGGACTCTTTTTTTGAAGGCGTGAGTGGAATGGATGGTGTCTTTGATGCATCTATGAAAATTTCTGACTCGTCTACCTTGGACTTTTTAGAAATTTCATTGTGTACCTTTGATGTGTTTAAAGAAGCAAGTTTGTCATTTCGTGTGAGGATTTTTTCAAAGACACATTTGAGTAGTCTGCGTCCCTGATAGTCTTTTGCAAGCTGTCTTGCTCTTTTTAGCTCTGAAGACCTTGGTGTAAGCGAGACTAGTTTGGAAATCACAAACTCGTCTGTCAGCTGGATATATTTATCAAGATTGTAAGAAGTAAACCCAAGCTCATTGTCTGCAAGGGTCATAGATTCTATCAACATTACTTCTGCAGAGCGCACAGTTTTGTGGAAATAGACTGCTTTGAACATTTGGTAACGTGAGATCATCATAGATTCAAAAGAATAGAGGGCAGACCTGTCTAGGGAGAGTTTTCTTTCGTGTACATCAAGAGACTGAATTATTCTTTTGAAATCAATTTTAGCATGTTCTGCTCCAGTAAAATAACCATCGCGTGGCAGATAGTCCATTATGTCTGCACTTAGTCCACCTGATATGATCTCGTTCATGAATTGATACTTGGAGTTACCAAATGCAAGCTCTGAAAGAAACTTCTTATCAAAACCATACTTTGAAAGTGAGTCTCCAATCTCTGTCTTGAGTATGAGCTTCTTGCCAATTTCTTCATGTGAAGTCTTCTTTTTTCTTTCCAATACCTCTTCAAAGAGATGTGAAAATGGTCCGTGCCCAACATCGTGCAAAAGTCCTGCCAGTCTTAGATTTGCAGTATCATCTGAATCCAAAAATCCTTTGTCCTTGAGAACTGTTGCTGCCTGGCCAGCAAGATGCATTACACCAAGTGAATGCTCAAATCTGGAATGTTGAGCACTCGGATAGACTAGATGTGCACCGGCAAGCTGTCTTATTCTGCGTAATCTTTGAAAGATTGGAGTATCTATTACCTTAAGCTCTGGTTCGTAAATTCTGATAA
>JBQTIK010000117.1:0-3844 GCA_052388195.1 Nitrososphaerota archaeon
CCAGTCATGTAAAAGAGGTTTTCAGGCTCAAATGCAACAAGGGTATCATAATCTGCTTTATTACAGAATTTTAGTAGATTCATTCTTCTATGATTCAATAAAAAGAATCTGGTCATTTACTATTTTATATTTGCTGGAAGAGGTTCTGTTACACCCTTAGACATGAAATTATGCATATACATTAAAGAAATTATCAGTATTTGCATATCATGAACGAGGCGGTAACAGACCGTTATTCAATTAGTTCGACTATTATTTTTTTGATCTTGTTATAAGTTTCCTTACTTATTCTGCCTATGTTCATTCTGACCAGCTTCTTACTTACACTAAAGATTCTGTCTATCTTGATATTGCTGTCAACAATGAGTTTGCCACTTTCCAAGTCCTTGTTTGTTACCAAGACCGCGTATTCTCTTGACTTTAGATTTGTGGTGAGTGGGACTGCTATGAAATCCTCAAACTTTCTGTCATATTCGTTATTTGATAAAACTAATGCAGGCCTTACTTTGGAACTTTTCAGATCTGAAAAAGGAAATGACAGCAAGACTATGTCACTTTGCGAAATCATTTATTATCACCTTTTAAGATACTGGGTCCAGATTTCGTCGCCCTTATTCATCCACAGCTTGCGTAGCGATCGCTCGGATAGGGATTGAACATCCGTAAATTCGTCTTTGAACCTATTTGCAACCCTTTCAGGCTTTTCTAGGATTATTTTCCCGCCTTTTCTGATGAGAAGGATCTCGTCGCCTTTCTTTATTCCAACCTCCTTTTGTATGTCGGAAGGCAACGTTATCTGTCCCTTTGCCGAAACTTTTATCGACCTGAACTTTAGCTCGTCTGTAGCTGCTTTCATAACTAAAGTAAGAATTTTCTTACTTATAAAGTCGATGCGTCAAAGTTGCAGTTTTAGGCAATTGTCACTCTAAAGATGTAACAGAACCTTGGAAGGTTTAGATACTGCAATACGGCCATTTTTTGTAATGGAAGAAAAAAAGAAGGTAGTAGCATTGTTGTCAGGTGGTTTGGATAGCCGACTAGCCGTGAAAATGATGCAAAACCAAGGTTTTGAGGTAGAGGCAGTAGCGATCAAGACACCATTTTGTGATTTTGATTGTGGTAGGGGTTGCGGATTTGAGATCCGTGAAACTGCCGATACATTAGGTGTCAAGCTAAAGACAGTATATCTTGGTGATGAATACATCGAGATGCTAAAGCATCCAAAGCATGGATTTGGATCTGGAATGAATCCATGTATTGATTGCAGAGCAATGATGTTTGAAGCTGGAAAAAAACACATGGAAGAGATCGGAGCTGAGTTTATAATTTCAGGTGAAGTGCTTGGCCAAAGACCAATGAGCCAGCATGCACCAGCATTAAAAACAATTGAAAAAGAGTCTGGTCTTGAAGGAAAAATTGTTAGACCACTTTCTGCAGCTTTGTTGCCACCAACAGAACCAGAGCTAAAAGGTCTAATCAAAAGAGAAGATCTCGGAAAGATAAGAGGAAGATCCAGAAAAGAACAGCTAAAGATGGCACAAGAGTTTGGAATTGAAAATCCGCCAAATGCAGGAGGTGGTTGTCTTCTTACAGATCCAGCATTTGCAGTAAGGGCAAAAGATCTTTTCAAACATGTTAAGACTCCAACAACAAATGACATCGATCTGTTGAAAGTTGGAAGACACTTTCGATTTGATGAAAGGACAAAACTAGTTGTTGGAAGAAATCAAGACGAAAACGAAGTCATAAAGGCACTGGCACTAGGCAAAGATGTTTTGCTTGAGGCAAGAGATCATGTTGGTCCTGTCACACTGCTGCGAGGAGAAAATGCACATAATTATCTAGAGCTTGGAGCTGCTATCACACTAAGATATTCCGATGCACCAAAGGAAATTGCAAGTACTGTGATAATACAAAAAAACGACACAAAGTCGGAAATTTCAACTATCCCAGCTAAAGAAGAAGCCTATCTCAAGTACAGAATTTAGCCATGCAAGCTAGTCTGTGAAATGCTCTTGACTAGTAAGACTTTTTGAGGGAGTATGTCGCAGAATCATTAAGATGCAAGCCCAGAAAGCGCCAACCTATCTAAAGGCAATTACGCTTAGAGATGCTAGCGATGTCCATACCATAAAAGAGGACATTAAAAAAAATATGATCTTGGTGCTAAGAGTTACTCCACTTGCACAAAAAAATGTTGACGAGCTAAGAAAATCTGTTGAAGAGATCTATGCTATTGCCAAATCTACGGGCGCTGACATTGCAAGACTGGGCGAAGTAAGAATTATTGTTACTCCTCCGGGTGTAAAGATCTGGAGAGCAGAATACGATCTAAAGTAGTTTAATTGCTTCTTGAACGTGTGGACACGATGTCATGATTCTAAACATTCTATGAATTGACATGGAAAGATTTTCTGATTTCCTTCTTTCGCCATGGTTTACAATAACTCTTCGCAGCTTTGGTCGCAGCTTGTGCACAAAAGACATCAGCTGGTTGTAATCACTGTGGCCACTGAATCCATCAAGCTTTTCTGTCGCACAGTTTATGTTGATCACTTCGATCTTTCCTTCTTTTCCCATGATGGACACTTGCCTTGCTCCATCTAACACTCTCCTGCCAATGGTTCCATTGACCTGATAGGAAACAAACAATATCTTATTTTTCTGAACCGGTGCTATGCTTTTGAAATATTCTAAAACCGGTCCCCCCTCAAGCATTCCAGAAGTTGCAATTATGATGCATGGTCCTTCCCGCAATGCTTCCTCTCTTCCGTCTGCGTGTTCAATGTTTGTAAAATATTCCGAGTCAAACGGATTGTCATCAGTTTCCAAGATCTTCTGTCTTAGCTCACGGGCAAGATATTCAGGATATGATTCATGTATTGATGTTGCTTCTGCGATCATTCCTTCCATAAATATAGGACATTCTATGATCTGGCCTGCTTTCATGTATAGATCCATTACCATGAGTAGTTCTTGGGCACGACCAACCGCTGGGATAGGAATCAGTACCTTGCCGCCGTTTCGTAGAGTCTCATTTACCGACTTTATAAAGGCAGATTCGACTTCTTCCCGTGTGGGCATTATGTCTTCTTTTGCGCCATAGGTACTCTCTATTAGCAGAGTCTCTACCCTTGGATAGTTCCATGTTGCACTTTCAAGAAGCATTGTTTTTCCATACTTGAGGTCTCCTGTGTAGACAAAGTTGTGGTCACCATTGCCTATGTGGAAGTGACATGTAGCAGAGCCAAGAATATGACCAGCATTGGAAAAGACAAGTTTGGTGTCAGGAGAAATGTCTGTAACAGTTCCATATGGAAGAGTTATTGTTTGTTTCATAACCTGCTTGACATCTCTTTCTGAATACAGTGGAACTTTTCCTTGTGCTGCGGCAACCTTGATTGCATCAAGCTGAATCAGGTTCATCATTGGCAGGGTAGGTTCTGTGCAGTACACAGGGCCGTTGTAACCATATTTGAAAAGTGCAGGCAAAAATCCTGTGTGATCAAGATGCGCGTGACTAATTACAACTCCATCAAGCTCATCTAGTGTTATGTTTGTCCAATCAAGTCTTGGAAATGCTTCCATCGCTGTTTTGGCACCAGGATTTACACCACAGTCTATCAGAATCTTGCTTTCATGTGTAGTTAAAAGCATACAGGATCTACCTACCTGACTGAATCCACCTAAAGTAATAAGAGAAACTTCAGTATTTGCAGAAAGCTTTGGTCTGAAAATTTTTTCACCAACCTGCTTTAGGTGCTTGCTTCTTTCTGAAGATGACATTTTTAGATTATAGTTTATGGTTTGTATGGTCTGTGACTGAATCGTAGTAGCTTTTCTT
>JBQTIK010000118.1:0-5892 GCA_052388195.1 Nitrososphaerota archaeon
TTGCCGAGATGATTAGAGATGGCACCTTAAACGAGTACAAGGACACAAAGGAGGTTGCGGAAATTTTGAGAAATGTAGGATGGGATCGTGATGAAGCAAAGCGCGTCATGCGATTTGATCCAAGGGGAAATGTCATGGTCGATGGCACAAAGGGTGTGCAGTTTATTCAGGAATCAAGTGATTCTATTTTGTCAGGCTTTGAAGATACCATGAAGGAAGGACCGCTCACAAGAGAGCAAGTAAGGGGATGCAAGTTTGTCTTTCACCACTTTGTTCCCCATGAAGATCCAGCACATCGAGGTCTGTCCCAGCTTGGTCCCGCGTCAAGACGTGCATGCATGGGTGTGATGCTTTCAGCACAGCCCGTGCTTTTAGAACCAACACTTGGAATCGAAGTCAGAGTTCCACAAGAAATGATTGGAAACGTTGCAGGAGTAATTTCTGGAAAAAGAGGCAAGGTATTAAACATGGAACAAAAAGGTGTTGTGCACATTCTTACTGGTGAGCTGCCAGCGTCTGAAACTTTTGATCTTTCTGAAGTTATGCGAGGTCAGACTGCAGGAAAGGCGATGTGGAACACGCATTTTAAAGCTTGGACTCCTGTTCCAAACTCTGTCTTGCTAACATTAATGGGAGAAATCAGAAAGAGAAAGGGGTTGAGTCCAGAACCACCTACTGTAGATGAGTTCATAGACACAGAGTAAAAATGGTTTACCCCCTTTTTCAAGTCAAAAACATGCTGTGTATGTAAAGATTAAGATCTATTAAACAAAGTTATGATTAACTATTGATCTGTAGCAGGCAACAACATTCATCTAAGGTACAATTATGGCATTCCTCATTAGATTTACTTCTCTTACAGTCCTCCGGCGAACACCCGCAAATTGCACACTTGAATATCATCTTAGTTTCTCTTAAGTGGATATTCTTTTTCCAGTTTTTTGTACAAATCGTCACTACACAACCACGGAAAGTCAGGAATGCCTACGACTTTGATCTTGCTATCTATAATTGTGGTAGGAACTGCGTTGATTTCATAATCTCTCATCTTGATTTTAATCTCCTCAGTCATGTTGTTTATGTCATATACGATCTGGTTACAGCCTTCACATTTGCCTATTTGAATATCGTCTGTTATGTGTTTACACAAAGGGCAGTTTGCAGAGAATATCTCAATCGTATGATGTTGCTTCATTGCTATAGAATACCACTTGAAAGGTTAAAGGTGATTCTATGGCTCTCAAAGGTAAGCAGAATCATTACAACGTAAAATTACTTCGTGGATATGCCACTGCTATCAATCAAAATCTAACAAATATTAGATTTCAGTTTTTTCAAAATGTTGAGTTAGTATTTCTCCATCGTATAATGCGTGTATTGCATGAACATTACATTCCGAAATAAAAGCTGAACGTACATCAATGTGTTCATGCATTAAATCTCCATACATGGTAGAATGTCCAAGACCTAACGCATGACCAAATTCGTGCCTTATAATTCCTTCAAGCTCTTCATTTGTTAATTCATCTACACCATATATGGTAATATTTGAGTTGTAGATCTTATGGTTAATTGTAATAAATTTCGTATATCCGGCATACCCATCATTGTCTTTTGTTGTTATCAGAGTGATAGATATTATCTCAGAGCTTGGAGATGATTCAACAATCTTCAATGTTGGTATGACATGCTTTGTTTCACCTACTGAGGCTTCAGCCAATGCACCTTTCCATCCTTCGTAGAATTTCTTCCCATCTTTTATGAAATAATTTTCAGACGTTATTGCGTTTTTCACTACATCTATTTTCTCAGATGATATAGACGGACTGGCATTTATCATAACAGGAAGTGTTTTACCCAATTTTATATCCCATGGAAAGACTGTCGATGTACTATTAACAGGTCCTTGAGCTATGATATTAACAGGTAAGAAAATCAATATTGCTAAAAACGGTACAGCTATAGCAATATTTCTCATTCATATGTTAAAACCAAAAATAGAAATAGGCTAGTGGGTGTCTCACAGCAGAACAGACATTTCCACAAATGGAAATATCCAGTTATGAATGTAGGATTTGATGATTGAGATTAGATGCAATGTTGTAAGAAAGGCACTAGTAGCACTTGGATAGAAAAGACGTTCATGGACACGGGCAAGAAAAAGAAGATGGTTTATCACAAATCTTCCTTACGAAAAGATTGGTCTCTGGTAGTGGATACATCTATTTTGATGCCATAAAGATACTAAATGAAAATTACAAAAATTAGTTCTTTGTGTGAAGATACATAAATTTAAAATCATATATCTTGTTGTTTCACTGAAAGTACTAATGAACAGAAAAAAAATAATCACCGGTATAATTCTCATCATAATTGGAATAATTAGCTATAACCTCACACCTACTATTATGACAGACTGCGAACAATATCTGGGTGATAAGAAGAGCTACTTTGCAAAAGGCCTTCCTATAAAGTGCAATCTAGCTCAAGTCATGGACTTGATTGCAGGTATTATTGGTATGGATCCAGTTAAGGTAATGCAGTTAAGGGATATGATTTTCATTGTGATTGGAATAGCACTGATAGCGCATGGTGCTTTGGTTACACCCAAACCCAAAGAGACGGCAAAACCGACGAAACCAACAGAAGATTCTCAGGGTTCAGATCCATATGAGATCCTCAAAACAAGGTTGGCAAAGGGAGAAATTACAAAAGAAGAATTTGATGAACTGAAGAAGAGGTTTGAGTAAATCATTCTTTATAGACAAGTATCGGAAAGCAATCTACAGTAAACATTGACTATCGATCCAATCCAAGTTTTATTGTGGATATTTAGACGAAGTGAGAAAGATGTAATCAATCTTTACAACTCCTTATCACAGGTTATGCAGCTTGCAACTGGCAGTAGCATTCTTAATTTTGGATACTGGGATACAAATACTTACAGTCCTTTGCAGGCACAACATGAATTGTGCAGACTGGTTGGCAAAATGGCTGAGCTAGATTCTGTAAAATATGTGATAGACGTAGGAAGTGGATTTTCTGCACCTGCAGTTGAATGGAAGTCTGTATACAAATCACTTGAGATTATATGCGTCAACATCAATTTTTTGCAGTTGAAAAATTCAATTATGGTTGATGGCATCAATCTTGTAAACTCAACTTCTACATCATTACCATTTCCAAGGCAATCCGTAGACAGAATAATTGCACTAGAATCCGCACAGCATTTCAAACCTCTAAGTCATTTCATTAAAGAATCCAAACGAGTTCTAAAACAAAACGGATTGCTAGTGCTTGCAATTCCAGTTACTGTTGCTAAACCATTAATGATGTTTGCAAAGCTTGGCGTTCTTTCGCTAACTTGGTCGTCAGAACGTTATGCGTTAGAGTATGTTATATCTATAATCAAAAGGGAAGGATTTCAGATAATGGAAATAAAAAACATTGGTGCGAACGTCTATGGGCCACTGACTGATTATTATATTAAAAACAGAAAAAATTTGAGAGAGATGATAATGAAAAAGTATCCATCTTATCTTGAAAATATTCTCTTCAGGTCTCTCATGCAGATGAAAAAAGTTTCGCAGGATAGGATCATTGATTATGTGTTAATAAAGTGCAAATTATCTAGTGGAGTACAGAAAGCTTGAAAATGACATTCAAAAATCTAGCCGATTTCTGTATAAGATCGGTTAGTTACCGTGTCTTTTTCTAGTTCTTGCACCTTTCTTGCCTGCTGCTACATAAGATGCATGTGATCGCTTTTTCATACTTGAATTGTGGTGTGTTGAGTCATTATATTGAGCTAGTCGCCAATAGTTGCTTTGTTAATGGAACTTTTTAAAGCTGGTAAGAGGTAGAACTAAAAAAGTCGAAGGTGTTATGGATTGGTGAAAGAAATTGAGTTACTATAGACGAAAACGCTGTGAGGATTGTAACAGAATTAATTGCACGAAAGGATGCAACTGCGATTGCCATTATGACCCAAGAGGTTAAAGAAATCAAAATTTAGCTGATTATTGTTTAGGTAAAAGAAGTTAAATAAAAAGTGAATTAAGCGTATTTCAGCTTAAAATCTTCGTTCGCCGCGGTGTTTTGGTAAACATTCACGACAATATACTGGTCTTCCTTCTGTTGGTTGGAATGGTACCTGTGTCTCTTTTTTGCAGTCTGCACACGTGGCAGGGTACATTTTTCTGTCGCTTTCCAATAATCTTTGGAAATTATGACCACATAAGAACCATTAACATACGTATAGGCACAAAAATTCGATATTCAGGCGTTAGTTTCTTCTATCTTTATTTTCAAGTACTTGCCTGAACCGGCAGGAGGATTATCAAGGGTATTAAAACTATGTTTATGTTTATGGTACAGACCTTTTTCTACATCCTTTCTTGTCTGTTCAGCATCATTTGGCACATACCTAAAAAACGCCTTTTTTTCTTTCAAAAAGTTCTTTAGTTTTTCATTTGGCTCATTATCAGACAAATGTTTTGAATATACTTGCCTCAAGTTTTCGCTTATGCCAACATATCTTCTTGTGTAGCCACCATCAGTTTTTTTTCGTCCTTGGATTTCATACACACCAGGCCTTTCAGGAATGTTATTTATTTGAGTAGTTTGGAATGGGATTCTATTTGACCAAGTTATCTTGAAGGTGCAGTTTAACACACAGTATTCTGATTTCCTTGTAATAAAAGAGCTTGTATTTGTAGAAAAGGAGTGAATGTATCGATCTTTTACGTTTTCTCGTCCTTTTGTAGTTTAAGTGAACCAGAATTTATGCAGTATCGCAGATTTGTAGGAGCTGGACCGTCATTAAACACATGTCCTAGGTGTGCACCACATTTGTTGCACATCACTTCTATCCTTTGCATTCCATAGCTCTGATCGACCTCGCTTTTGATGTTCTCTGATTTCATAGGTTGCCAGAAGCTTGGCCAACCTGTCCCTGAGTCAAACTTTGTCTCGGATCTAAACAATTCATTACCACAGCATACACAGCGATAGATTCCTTTTTCTTTGCTATCACAATACACTCCTGAAAAAGGTGGCTCTGTGCCTTTATTTCGACAGACTTCATACTGTTCTGGTGTGAGTTTTTGTTTCCACTCTTCGTCTGACTCGGATTTCATTTTCTCTTACCACTTGAAAGCATCTTTATTGCTTTGTCTCTTGATATTGCCATCATGGTTTCTGTTCTAGCTATGTCAGTACGACCAACTTTAAGAAACCATTCAAAGAGTTTTTCCTCGTTTGGAGCCTCTACTATCCATACCGCATCATATCTTCCCATGGTCCAATAAGATGCCTTGATGCGGATATTTTTTGGAATGTTTTTTAGAAGTTTGCTTCCATATTCAGCTACCTCTTTTGCACTTTTTTTGAATTTGATAAGAACTATCGCAATCATTTTTCTACCACATTCCTCCTCCACCTACGCTACCCGGTTCGTCAAAGCTTCGCTGCGAAGGTCGGCTGTGCGCTTTTTTCATGTGTCTTTCTAGTCTTTCAGGGTCATGCAGTTCCATGCCACATTCTTTGCATTTTGTCTCATTAATCTTTTTCTTAAAAAGACCCATGACATATCAACATTTATCCATTATTAAAATTGAATCGTTTTTGATTATCAGATTTGAGAATCGTTGTACTACGTTAAATACAATTTTCATATCATGAAAGACGCCGGAAACGTAGGGTTTTCACCCAAGGCATTACGTAAAATAGGTATGCGGTGTTTAATGCGTTTCCGGAACTTAGTGATAATCAATTTTAAGCACCAAAAATAATCTTATCAATGGTTCAAGTTCTATATCAAGACCTAAGCAACTCCGACTCGAACTATTACTACATTGGCATACCAAAGGACTGGAGTGGAGCCAGAGACGA
>JBQTIK010000119.1:0-13655 GCA_052388195.1 Nitrososphaerota archaeon
GCCGAAGGCTATAGAGCAAGGATGAATGTTCTTTGGAGTAAGATGAAACCACTCGGTTCAAGTCATGTGTCACATACACATCATCAGCAAAAACCAAAAACGAAAGCTCGCAAGAAGAAATAATGATTTGTTTATTATCAATTTCAAAAACTATGATGAGATATCAGGTTTAAGAGCTGCAAAGCTAGCAAAAATAGCGGAAAAAATTTCTAAAAAATATAAAGTTAGAATAGCAGTAGCTCCTCCACAACACGCACTTTCTGAAATAGCCAAATACTTCATACCTGTTCTAGCACAGCATCTTGACAGTGCAAATGTAGGAAGTACCACAGGGTTTATGGTTCCTGAAATTATAAAAAAATCCAAGGTTCACGGTTCACTAATAAATCACAGCGAGCACAGAATTTCAGAAAAACAGATCAAAAGTTTGGTTTTAAGACTCAAAAAACTCAAAATGATCTCAGTAGTGTGCGTTAAAAATGTAAATGAAGCAAGAAAATATGCAAAGCTTAACCCCACCTATATAGCGATAGAACCCCCTGAGCTTATAGGAACTGGAAAGGCAGTTTCAAAAGAAAGGCCAGAGGCCATTATAAAATCAGTTGTTGCAGTCAAACAAGCAAAAAACTCTACAAAACTTCTTTGTGGAGCAGGCATTGTTTCAGGAAAAGATGTAGCAAAAGCCATGCAATTAGGCGCAAATGGGATTCTTGTAGCAAGTGGCATAGTGAAAGCAAGAAACTGGAATGCCATGGTAGAAGAATTTGCTAAAGCAATTTCAAAAAACCAGAAAGGTTGATAACCCAATCGTAATAATGGGCGTAATATGAAACCGATTTATTTTTTTGACGAAGGCGAGTGCAAAAACAAAAAATTGCTTGGAGGAAAGGGGGCAGGCCTTTGTGAGATGACAAGACTTGGGTTACCTGTACCGCCAGGTTTTACAATTACTACTGAGGTTTGTAACAAGTATTACCAAAATAACAAGAAGTTGCCCAGCAGTCTTATGAGTAATGTCAGAAAAAACATTGCAAAAATAGAAAAAAGGGCTGGTAAAAAGTTTGGCTCTCTTGATAATCCTCTTCTTGTGTCAGTCAGATCTGGCGCAGCGATTTCTATGCCTGGTATGATGGACACGGTTCTAAATCTTGGATTAAACGACCAGACAGTTATTGGCCTTGCAAAAAAAAGCAGCAACCCAAGATTTGCTTGGGATTCTTATAGACGATTTATACAGCTTTTTGGTAAAGTCGTTTTTGGCATAGATGACAGAAGGTTTGAAGAGGTTTTAGAAAAGGCCAAGCGCACACAAAATGTTCATGTTGATAGTGACCTTAGCGAACAGTCTCTTAAAAATGTCGTATCAGAATACAAGCAAATATGTGAAAATCAGCTTGGAAGATCGTTTCCTACAGATCCTTACAAACAACTAGAGCTTGCAATAGAGGCGGTCTTTAAGAGTTGGATGGGTGAAAGAGCTGTAGTATATCGTGATAAATACAAAATAACAAAAGACATTGCAAATGGAACTGCAGTAAATGTAGTTACGATGGTATTTGGCAACATGGGAAATGACAGTGCCACAGGTGTGGTATTTACTAGAAATCCTGCGGACGGAACAAAAAAAATCTTTGGAGATTACCTTGTCAATGCACAAGGTGAGGAGGTAGTAGCAGGAACTAGAACACCACAACCAATAGATAATTTGGTCAAAGTGCTGCCAGCTACTTATTCACAGCTTGTTAAAACATGTGAAAAGCTAGAGAAGCATTACAAGGAACCGCAGGACTTGGAGTTTACTGTAGAACAAGGAAAATTCTACATGCTACAAACACGTTCGGCAAAGATGAATGCAATTGGAATGGTCAGAAGCTCAGTCGAAATGGTAAAAGAAAAGTTGATCTCAAAAGAAAGAGCTCTTCTTAGATTACAACCAGACCAGATAGAACAGCTTTTGCACAAAACAATAGACCCGCAAGCAACAAAAAACCATATAGCGTTAGTAAGGGGAATTGCAGCTTCACCGGGTGCTGCTACTGGTGTGGTAGTTTTTGATGTAAAAAAAGCAGTGAAGATGGGAGAGGATGGAGTTAAAGTAGTACTTGTAAGAGAAGAGACAAAACCTGAAGACGTGCCAGCCTTTTTTGCTTCAGTTGGCATACTAACAAGCAGAGGTGGAAAGACATCTCATGCAGCAGTAGTTGCTCGTGGCATGGGAAAACCTTGTGTTGTTGGTTGCGCTGATATGAAGATAGACTATGCCACAAAAAAATTTCAAGTAGACAGCAAAACAGTATTTGAAGGAGAAGTAATTACATTAGATGGTAGTAATGGAAGTGTCTTTTTAGGTGAGATCCCAACAATAGCGCCCAAGCTAACTGATGAGTTTAAGACCATCCTTAAGTGGGCAGAAGAAATCAAGCGACTTGGCATAAGAGCAAATGCGGATATGTCAGATGCCGCAATACTTGCAAGAAACTACGGTGCAAAAGGAATAGGACTTTGTAGAACCGAAAGGATGTTTAATGCGCGTGACAGACTTGGGCTTTTTGTTGATATGATAATGTCTAGAACCATAGAAGAAAGAAAGCGGGTATTAGAAAAATTAAGAGACTTACAAAAAAGCGATTTTAAAGAAATACTAAAGATCATGGAAGGATATCCTGTAACAATACGACTTTTGGATCCACCTTTACATGAGTTTTTGCCAAACATTGAAGAGTTGATTAACAGGGTACACCTACTAGAAAAGCAAAATGAGACAGGAGAGCTTGAAAATACGAAAAAGGTTCTTGCTCGGGCAAGAGAGTTAGCTGAAATCAATCCCATGATGGGACACCGTGGGGTACGTGTTGGCATAACATTCCCCGAGATTTACGAGATGCAGATAAGAGCTATTTGTGAGGCTGCAGGAGAACTAGCTAAGGAGAAAATAGATGCGCGTGCTCAGATAATGGTTCCACAGGTAGGTAGTATTGAAGAGATAAACCAGATAAAGAAAATATATGATTCCATAAAATCTGCTGTTGAATCAAATCTTCAGATAAAGCTAAAAATTAACTTTGGAACTATGCTTGAAGTTGTCAGATCGTGTCTTACAGCAGATGAGATTGCCAAAACTGCCGAGTTCTTTAGTTTTGGCACAAACGACTTGACCCAAGCAGTATTCAGCTTTAGTAGAGAAGATGCGGAGGGAAAGTTTCTTTCTGAATATATGGAAAAGGAGATCCTAATAGAAAATCCCTTCCAGTCTCTAGATGTGAATGGCGTTGGTTCTCTCATGGAAATTGCCATAGAAAAGGGAAGAGCGATAAGACCAAACCTTGAGATTGGTATATGTGGGGAACATGGAGGCGATCCAAACTCGATAAAGTTCTGCCACAAAGCTGGTCTCAGTTATGTAAGTGCGTCATCACACAGAATTCCAATAGCAATTCTTGCTGCTGCTCAAGCCACACTTTTAGAAAAATCAGAAAAAAGATTTAGCAAAAGTAAATCGAAATCAAAAAAGAGATAGTTCTTAATTGGGATTGTTTACAAAAATATTTGCTAACAAGGTGATCCTATGATAGCTTTGCAGATGCAAAGTAAACGTGAAATGGCTGGCAATAAATCACTACTGTGTTGTAGACATCTGTATTAATATCGTCTAAAGCATAATTCTGGTTTCCTTTGCTTCCTTTGATCTTACCTAAATCTATCCCAGTGTCTACATCTCCATTTTTTGTCATGTATACGTGCAAGTCTGGACCATTTGTCACCTCAAAGTCCTCAAACCTAAGAAAAGAAATATCACCTACGGAGATTACCTCTGCCTTGCCTTTTGCCTCATGTCCTTTTAATCCTTGAAATGTACCAAGTTTTGAAAATTTTGGAGTCTCTTGTGAGTTTGGTGCAACTTTTGCTATCATCTCTTGCATATCTTCCGAGACAGTGGTGGTGAGTTTCTTTGCTTCTTCCATGACAAGGTCGATTGTCTTAGGGGACATTTTCTCTACAAGTAATCTCCTTTGGTCGTCTACCATGTTTACAAATTTGTCATATGTCAAATCTTTTTGTAATTCACTTAGAGCTGCAGGTAGTGGCTCGTCAACCACTTTATCATAGAAAAGTGGACCTGCAAGGTAGTATATTCCAATTACTGCCGTACCAATAATTACAGCTATTGTAACAGCCTTAAGCACACCTAAATTTAGAAAATGCGGCTATTAAGGATTGAAGAAAATTGAAATATCGAGCTAAGATAATTATTCTGAAGTGTTACCAAGACTTGACTCCATAAAACCCGCGAGACAGAAACTTGGTCTTACCCAACAAAAACTTGCGTCACTTACTGGTGTTAGTACATCGATGATAAATCAGATAGAGTCAGGAAGATGCCAGCCAAGCTATGCAACTGCAAAAAAAATTTTTGAGGTCCTTGGATCACTTGAAGGTCAGTCTTCAATGAAGGCAGGTGACATTTGTAGCAAAGACATTACAAAGCTAAAGACAACAGATTCTCTTCATGACGCAATAAAGAAGATGCAGGAATTTTCAATAAGTCAGATTCCAGTCTTTGACAGCAGTGATGTGGTCGGTCTGATAACTGAAGATGGGCTTGTCAAACATATGATCGATAGTGACGAAACCCAACGCAAAAAGATAAGGCTTTCAGAAGTCATGGAACCAAGACCACCAATCGTGGACTTCAGCACACCTGCAAAGACACTAGTTCCCCTACTAAGATTTTCAAAATGCATCCTAGTTTCCAAGCATAGCAAGATAATTGGGATAATTACTGCGTCAGACACTCTAAAGATGATGGAATAGTTGAAAATGCCTTTAAGTTATTTTGGATTAGAACATAGTTCAGCTAACACGCCATGCAATGATTTTGGATGGATAAACGTAACCTTTGTGCCACGTGAACCTGCTCTTATTTCGCCAAGAAATCTTATACCGCATCCTTTCATGCGTTCTACTTCTTTTTCGATACCATCTGTTTCTAGTGCAATATGATGAAGTCCTTCGCCCTTTGTTGTAAGAAATTTCTTAATGGGACTGTCATCTCTTGTTGGCTCCATAAGCTCAATTCTTGAATCTTTTAAATGTAAAATTGCAACTCTGACACCTTCAGTCTCTACAGTCTCAAACTCGACTTCGTTTATGCCAAAAGCTTGTTTGTATTCTTTTACTGCTTCATCGACATTGTTGACTGCAATAGCAATGTGATCTATTCTCATTTTAGAACATTTCCTTAGGTCGGTAAATTCCAAAAACTTCTCTAAAGGTGTTGCTTATCTCACCAAGAGTTGCATAGCTTTTTACAGCGTATATTATATGTGGCATAAGGTTTTCAGCTTTTTCTGTTGCATCTTTCATTTTGGAAAGAACATTTTCAACTTTTTTGTTGTCTCGTGTACTTCTTAGTTTCTTGAGGTTTTCTGCTTGCACTATTTCAATTGTGTTATCTATCTTTAGAAGTTCTTGTTTTTCTCCTACGGTGTCTGTAAATTTGTTAACACCAACTATTATTCTCTCACCTCGGTCAATTTCTTGTTTGAGGCGATAGGCGTTCTGTCTAATTTCTGACTGAAAGAATCCTCGCTCTATTCCTACAAGTGAGCCTCCCATCCTGTCTATTTTTTTCAGATATTTGTTAACCTCGCCTTCTATTCTGTCACACAGATATTCTACATAGTAAGAACCTCCTAGTGGATCTACCGTTTTTGTAACTCCACTTTCGTATCCAATAATTTGTTGAGTCCTTAGTGCTATTTTGACAGCGGCCTCTGTCGGAAGTGCAAGTGCTTCATCTTTTGAATTGGTGTGAAGTGATTGGGCTCCACCAAGGATTGCTGCCATAGCCTGGATTGCAACACGTACTATGTTGTTGTCAGGCTGTTGTGCTGTAAGTGATTCTCCGCTAGTCTGCACATGGAATCTTAAATGCAGCGATTTTGGATCACGGGCATGAAATCTCTCTTTTAGGATCTTTGCATATATTCTACGTGCAACCCTAAACTTTGCGATCTCTTCAAGAAATTCATTTGTGCAGCAAAAAAAGAATGACAGGCGGGGGGCAAATTCATCTATTTTTATCCCACGCTCAAGACACGTCTCTATGTATTCTATGGCGTTTGCAATTGTAAATGCGACTTCTTGTATTGCATTACACCCAGCTTCTCGCATGTGATAACCTGAAATTGAGATAGGATACCATTGCGGTACTTTTTTAGAACAATATTCTATCATGTCACCAATTAGTCTCATAGAAGGCCTTGGTGGATAGATGTAGGTATTTCTTGCAATGTATTCTTTTAAGATATCATTTTGTGTGGTGCCCCTTAGTGCAGCACTTGAAACCCCTTGTGATTCGCCAACAGCAATATACAACGAAAGCAAGGTTGAGGCTGTCGAGTTTATTGTCATAGAGGTGCTTACTTTGTCAAGAGGTATGCCGTCAAAACATGTCATCATGTCTTTAAGTGATGTTATAGAGACTCCAACCTTTCCTACTTCACCTTCTGCATGAGGATCATCTGCATCGTATCCAATTTGTGTTGGAAGATCAAAGGCCATGCTAAGACCTGTCTGACCCCTTTCAAGCAAAAACTTGAATCTTTCATTTGTCTTGTCTGCTGTTGCAAATCCTGTATACTGTCGCATTGTCCATAATCTATCACGGTACATTCCCGGATGTATGCCTCGTGTATACGGAAATTTACCAGGTTTCTCATCTTTGCGTCTTGGTTTTGCCTTATAGTCATAGGCGCGTTTTACTGGAATATTAGAATCAGTTTTTTCTATTTTCATTCTATCACTTTATGAGTCTTGTAATCTTATCAGCAGCTTCGAATGGATCCAGTGTTTTTGATTGTACTTTTTTTAGATATTTTGCGTAGGTGTGACTAGAATCAAGCATTGTGCCAACTTTGGCTTTAACATTATTTAAAATAATGTCTCTAAGTTCTGTTTCAAGTCTAGATTTTTCTTGTATCTTTTTTGTCTTCTTCTTTGAGCTCATTAGCTCTTCTAGTTTTTTTATAAGTTCATCTATTCCCTTGTTTGACTTTGTTGACGTCAACATTATTGTGGGATTTTTTTCCGTCATTCCAATATATTCTCGTACTACATCAAATAGCTGGTTTGAACCAGCCAAGTCGCTTTTGTTTACAAGATAAATGTCGCCTATTTCAGTGAGTCCTGCCTTTATTGTCTGAATGCTGTCTCCAGTGTTTGGATTAAAAACCACTACTGTAATGTCAGTTATTTTTGAAATTTCAATTTCTGTTTGGCCCGCACCCACACTTTCAATTATAATTGGATCAAATCCCGCATATTCAAGAACCCTAATACTATTTCTTACTGACCAAGAGATTGCGCCAGTAGCTCCTCTTGATGCCATGCTTCTAATGTAGGTACCAGAGTCAGTTGATTCTGTCATACGTACTCGGTCACCAAGTATTGCACCACCTGTGATGTGACTTGTTGGATCTATTGCAAGAACTGCAGGTTTGTAGCCCCGTTTTTTGAACTCAAGCGAGATCTTATCGATAAGCGAGCTTTTCCCAGCACCCGCTGGACCTGTTATACCTATAGTAATTGATTTACCAGAATCTTTGAAGATTTTTTTTACCAGAGCTCGTGCGGCTGTGTCATCGTTTTCAATAATTGATATCGCTCTAGCTATTGCGCGCCTCTTGCCGTGTTTTAATTCATCAATAATATCCATAAAGAACAATTTATGGGTCGTATCCACAATAAAATCTTCTTGTTTAGGCCATGTCGAATACGTTAATGGTTCTACAGAAGCAATCAAAAATTATTCAGTAAAAGGGAATTCTGTTAGTTTGTTTATGGACAGACATGAAGTGATATACATCAATTATTAGAAATATAGTAACAACAGTTGGGTCTAGATTTGTAGTAACCATTGCATGCTTATTTCCACTAGACCCAGCCGTTGTGTCTTTTGTGCGGTAGTTTTATCAAATAAAGATTTTAAAACCCAAAAATCAGCTTGATAACATGGCACAAAAGGCAGCTACCCACAGAATAAGAATTCTTGTTGCCAAGCTTGGTCTTGATGGTCATGACCGCGGCGCGTTGGTTTTGTGCCGAGCCTTCAGGGATGCCGGTATGGAAGTAATATATTCTGGTCTCTTTGCCACACCAGAGAGAATAGTTAAGATTGTTGAAGATGAAGATGTGGATGTCGTAGCGTTAAGCCTTCTAAATGGTGCTCATCTTACTTTATTTCCAAGAGTAGTCAAGATCCTCAAAGAAAGAGGCATCAAAGATGTGTTAGTTGTTGGTGGTGGGGTTATACCGGAAGACGACAAGGCAGATCTTGAAAGAGCAGGAGTCACGGGAAACTTTGGACCGGGAACTCCACTTTCTACCATAATTGACCACATAAACTCTGGAGTTGCAAAGCTAAGAAAGATTTAGCTATTCTTTAGAATCTGGCCACATCATCTGGCGCATTTTCTTGCCAACCTGTTCTATTTGATGAGATTCTATTTCCTTCATATATCTATCAAACGCATTTTTGCCATTTTTTTGATAATCACTTACCCATTCTTGGTTGAATGTGCCATCCTTTATCGCTGATAATACTTTTTTCATTTTTTCTTTAACGTCCTTGTCCATTACCATGGGTCCCCTAGTTAGACCTCCGTATCTTGCAGTCTCACTTACTCTTCTCCACATTCCATTGATTCCATATCTTTGGATCATATCTACGATTAACTTTAACTCATGCAAGACTTCAAAATATGCAATCTCTGGTTGATAGCCCGCTTCGACCAGAGTCTCAAATGCGTTGATTATCATAGACGCACATCCACCACAAAGATCTGCTTGCTCGCCAAACCAGTCGGTCTCCACTTCTTCTTGGAATGTTGTCTCTATGACACCGGCTCTGGTGCTTCCAATTCCTTTTGCTAAGGCAAGAGTCCTGTCCCAAGCCATTTTGGTGTAATCTTGGTATACTGCAACGATGGATGGAACGCCAAATCCTTCAAGGTATGTTTCTCTAACTTTTGAGCCAGGACCTTTTGGCGCAATCATTATAACATCAACATCCCCTGGTGCCTTAATCCACTCCCAGTGAATAGCGGCTCCATGAGAAAAGCAGAGTGCGTTTCCCACATTTAGATTGGGTTCGATTTCTTCTCTGAATACTTTTGCTTGGATCATGTCAGGAATTAAGACATGAATGATGTCGGCTTTCTCACACGCTTTTGGAATTGACATTACCTCATGCTCATCTGCTTTAGCCTTCTTCCAGCTTTCTCCACCTTCTTTTAGGCCCACAATAACTTTGAGTCCAGAGTCCTTTAGGTTATTAGCTTGAGCATTTCCTTGTATTCCATAACCTATGACTGCAATAGTTTGATTCTTGATTGGATCCAAACTGACCTCAGAATCTTTCCAAGTTTTTGCCATTAGAGACGGTCAATTTATTGCAAATATAATCTTTCGATATCTAGATTAGCAATTCTTTTCCACATTTTGTACATTTTACCATTGTTTCTTTTGTCTTTAACCGCTCAAATTTTTTTGAACCACAGGCAGGGCAAATAGGACAGGCTCTAACTTTTTTCAATCAAATACTCCTTTACAAGGTAAGCAAGACATTCTATTACGACATGCATATGACTCCTTTTATTTTATTAAAGGTATATCGTAATAAAATAGAGTTTATCAAACAGAAATCATGTTTTAATATCATGAATGAAAAAATTTCTTTTTCGTCTGATGATGAGGTAGAGAGTATAGAAACATTACTTAAAAAAGGAATAGCGTTTCGCATGACTGGTAGCCCAAGACACTCAATTCTTTATTTCGATAAGATATTAAAAATTGAACCAAACCACATAAAAGCACTGATAAACAAAGGAAACGCACTTGGCAGACTTGGTAAATATCATGATGCAATAATTTGCTATGACAAAGTTTTGAAAATTAATCCCAAACACACTCTAGCCTTAATCAATAAAGGATTATCTTTCCATTATCTCAGACAGTATGATGACGCCATATCGTGCTATGATGAGATTTTAGAAGCGAACCCACAACATGCAAACGCGCTTTATCACAAAGCCTGTAGCAAGGCATTACAAAATAATGTTAGTGAGGCAATTAATCTTCTTGAAAAAGCAATAGATAAAGATCCAACATTTAGAGCAAAATCAGATCGTGATCTAGATTTTATTAATATAAGAGAAAGTGCACAATTCAAAAAACTTGTAGAAATATGATTAACTATAGCTCTAATTTATGACTCAGAACCAAGCTTTGCTTTATGCTTCTTAATATCTGAATCTTCTATTTTCTTAAACAGTGGGGAGACTGCACCAAGCTTGTGGTTTGGTTGTATACCAAACTCTGAAATAGAATTCCACGATTGCTCGCTGAGTTTTTCTTTCATGTCAAGCTGGGTCCATATCTTTTCTGCGGAATCTGGTATAAACGGCAATAATGCAATAGCAAAACTGCGAACTGCATTAACTGAGATGTAAATGCAGTTGTTTGTACCAGTGCCACCCTTCCATGGTTCCTTTTGCTGAAAATATTGGTTAAAGTGAGCTGAAAATTCCAATATCTTTTTGAGTGCCCTATCAAGATGATTTTGTTCTAACAAGCTGCCTACGTCTGCTGACAGCTGCTTGATTTTGTCGATGGCTTGATGATCAACAGAATCAAATTTATCACCAGCTGGAACCATGCCTCCCAGAATCTTTTGTGTAAATCCCAAGGCACGGTTTACAAAGTTACCAACGTTTCCTATAAGTTCTGAATTTATTTTTGCAGCAAACTCTTCCCAATCAAAATTAAGGTCATCTTGACTGTGTGGAGTAATTGATATAAGATAAAATCGTAAGTAATCAGCTGGATACAAGTTAAGAAATTCTTTTAGTCCTATGTACCAGTTTCTGCTCTTTGAGATCTTTTTTGCTTGTAGCATTAGATGCCCTCTTGTTGGTACGTAGTCAGGCAGCTTGTATTCTTTTTTTATGCCAATTCTCATAGCAGGCAAGAATAGATAATGGTGGTATACGATATCCTTTCCAATAAAATGGTAAATATCAGCTGAGTTCCAAAATTTTTTGCCATCAATTCCTTTCTCGTTTAGGAATTTTATTGAGGACGAAATGTATGCGAGGTGGTTATCAAACCATCCATAAAACACCTTCCCTTTGGCTTCTGGCAAAGGAATTGGAACTCCCCAGCTGATGTCTCTAGTAATGTCCCAGTCTACCAGTCCGTCACGAATCCAGTTTTGAACATACTTTTTTACGTCTTTTTGTAGATGTGGATTTTCTTCAAGCCAACTAGTCAAGTCGTTTATAAAATTTGTAAGTTTGAAAAAGTAATGTTTTGTCTTTTCTTTGAGGGGTGGATTTTTGCATATTGAACACCGCGGATTTTCTATCTCTGCTGGAACTCTGCCACATTTTTCACAAAGGTCAGAATACTGGTCTTCAGTTTTGCAATAAGGACAGGTTCCAATTACGTATCTATCAGGCAGGAATTTTTTGTCAAATTTGCAATAGAACTGAATTATTTCCTTTTCATAGATGTGACCATTTTCAAGTAACTTTTTGAATACATGTTGGACAAATTCTATGTTTTCAGGAGAGCTTGTCCTGTAAAAGAAATCAAATTTTATACCAAACGCGGTAAAGTCTTCAAGGTCGCGCTTATTCCAGAACTTGACATATTCTTCAGGGTTTTTCTTTTCTTTTTCAGCTTGGATTAGGATTGGTGTACCATAGTCATCAGATGCACAGATATAGTATGCTTCTACTCCCTTTTGTTTTAGAAACCTTGTAGTTACATCTGCGGGCAAGTATGTTGATGCCACATGCCCAAGATGAATCTCGCCGTTTGCATAAGGTAATGCACTGGTTACGATTGCCTTGTCGTTCATTAGATCTGTAAAGCGCGAGGCGAATTTAAGCTATCCCCAGCTTTTGGCATACTTTAGCTGGGCTTTTGTTGGTGTATCAATTTTAACATCCATTGCCCTTAAGGCGTCAATTGCTATTTGTTTGTCAATCTCATGTGGTACTGTTATCACTCTCTTTCCTATTTTTTTATGATTTTTTGCTATGAATATCATGGAAAGAAGTTGGTTTGAAAAAGACTGAGCCATCACTTCAGGCGGGTGACCTTCTGCTGCAACAAGGTTTGCAATTCTTCCCTTTCCAATAAGATAAACTCGTTTTCCATTTTTTAGTACGCACTCATCAAGGTGTGGTCTTACTTCTCTTACGGATTTTGATTCATTTAGTAAAAAGTTTGCATCTACTTCAACATCAAAGTGACCTACATTTCCCATTATGGCGCCTTCTTTCATTTTCATTATGTGTTCTTTTCTTATCACACCAGTCTGACCTGTTGCGGTGATGAACATGTCTCCAATTTTTGCAGCTTCATCCATCGTTAGAACCTCATAACCGTCCATGTGAGCTTCTAAGGCTCGTACAGGATCTACCTCTGTCACATAGATCTTGGCGCCCAATCCATGTGCTCGTGCGGCAACTCCTCTTCCTACCCAGCCATAGCCTGCAACAACCACACGCTTGCCAGCAAAGAGCAAGTTTACTGCCCTAAAGAGTCCATCAATTGTGCTCTGGCCAGTGCCGTATCTGTTATCAAACATGTGTTTTGTGTAGGCATCATTTACTGCAATTACAGGATATCGTAGTTTTTTCTGATTTTCCAGAGCTTTGAGTCTTATTACTCCAGTTGTTGTTTCCTCAGTTCCGCCCATTATTTTTAGTGATGAAAATTTTGAATTGCCATGAACTGTGCTGTGACAGTCAGAACCGTCATCAGTCAAAATCTGTGGCTTGTGGCTAAGCATCTTTTCAATGCACCAGTGATATTCTTTGGGAGTTTGACCAGCCCACGCATAAATGTGAATACCGTTTGATGCAAGAAAAGCTGCAATGTCATCTTGTGTTGAGAGTGGATTTGCACCACATACACTGACCTGGGCTCCAAGTGCCTTTGCACCCATTAACAATACCGAAGTCTCTTTTGTAATGTGCAAACATACACCAAGTTTGATACCTTTTAGTGGCTGTGATTTTTTTAGTCGATCAACAGTATTTGTAAGAATCTTCATGTGACTTTTTGCCCATTCGTAAGAAAGTTTGCCTTTTTGTGCAAGCCTTGGATCTTTTATCTTACTCATACCAAGGGGTCAAATTATTGGGGTATAAAATACTATCAAAAATAACAATCTAAATATTGATCAAATCTTGGTGTGAAAAACATGGTCTGGAAAAAGGTTGCTGAAAAAGATGCCATTCCACAAGGAAGGGGCAAAGAATTCTTAGTTGATGGAAAACGCATTGCAGTCTTTAACCAAAATGGCTTTCATGGTCTTGATGCAATATGTGTACACCAAGATGGTTCTCTTGCACCTGGAAAACTAGAAGGCGACGTAATTGAATGCCCTTTGCATTTTTGGCATTACAACATCAAAACAGGTGATCTTTTAGATTACATCAAAGGGGTCAAACTTAAGACCTACAAGGTTGAGGCAAAAAGCGACGGCCTCTATATTGATGTTTGATAAAAATGCAAAACCCCCCTCTCATGAAGGGAAATACGACGCACTAGATAATTACTAACGTTATGATTCGTTGGAA
>JBQTIK010000120.1:0-1689 GCA_052388195.1 Nitrososphaerota archaeon
TTTTTTCTTCTTCTTTCAGTTTCTAACATTGCAAGCTTCATCGATTGCGTAATGGAATCAGCATACATTATCACAGTTCCATCTATGTTTCTTGCTGCTCTGCCAAAAGTCTGAATTAGGCTTGTTGTATTCCTTAGAAAACCTTCCTTATCAGCATCTAAGATGGCAACAAAAGAGACTTCGGGTATGTCAAGGCCCTCTCTTAGAAGGTTTATTCCAACTAGTACATCAAACTCACCAAGACGTAGTTGTCTTATTAGTTCAGTTCTTTGCAGGTTTTCGATCTCAGAATGTAAGTATCTTACCTTGACCTGCTTTTTGGATAGATACTCAGCAAGGTCTTCTGCCATACGTTTTGTAAGTGTAGTGACAAGCACACGTTGGTCTTTTTGAGCCCTTTTTTTAATCTCAGATACGAGGTCATCCATCTGGTTTTCTGTCTTTCTTACCTCCACCTGTGGATCAACTAGACCTGTAGGGCGTACAAGTTGCTCTACTGCCTGAAAACTTTGTTTTCTTTCGTATTCTGCAGGAGTTGCAGAAACAAAGATGGTGTTTTTTATGTACTTTTCAAACTCTTCAAACTTTAGAGGTCTATTGTCAAATGCGCTTGGGAGCCTAAAGCCATAATCTATCAGTGTCTTTTTGCGGGAGTAATCTCCTTTGAACATGCCATGAAGCTGCGGCAATGTCACATGCGACTCGTCTATTACTAGTAAGAAACTATCTCCAAAAAAGTCAAGTAAACAAAATGCAGTCTCGTCTGGTTTTCTGCCATCAAAATGTCTAGAATAGTTTTCAATTCCAGAACAGTATCCAAGCTCCTCTATCATTTCCAAGTCGTACTTTGTTCTCATCTCTAGTCTTTGTCTTTCTAGTTCTCTGAGCTGAGCCAGTCTCTCTTTGAGTTCTTTTTTAATTGATTCTACGGCATTTTTTCTTACATCATTTGCAACAAGATAATGTTTTGCAGGAAATATCTTGATTTTTGGAATGGTTCTTTTTTCTTTAAGTGAGACATGATCACATAATGATATTTTTTCTATTTCATCTCCAAACATGGAGATTCTTACTATGTCATCAGAGTAGGCAGGAATAATATCAAGGGTATCTCCTTTTATTCTGAATCTTCCTGAGACAAGATCAGTATCATTTCTCTCGTATCTTGCATTGACAAGCTTTTTGATTAATGCAGACCGTCCTATGTTGTTGCCAGTTTGAATGTCAATAGACATAGCCTCCCAATCATGTGGCGAACCTAGTGAATAGATGCATGAAACAGTTGCAACAATAATCGTAGGCTCGCCAGAAAGAAGCATAGCAGTTGCCTCAAGACGCATCTTTTCGATCTTTTCGTTTATCTGGGTATCCTTTTCGATGTATGTATCTGTCTGTGGAATGTAGCTCTCTGGTTGGTAATAATCATAGTAGCTTACAAAATATCCAACATTGTTTTTTGGAAAGAACTGTTTTAGCTCAGAATAAAGCTGAGCTGCAAGGGTTTTGTTATGTGATATGACAAGCGTATTTTTACCGGTCCTTTGTATTACGTTTGCAACAGTAAAGGTCTTGCCACTACCTGTCACCCCAAGTAAGGTCTGGATTTTTTTCTTTCGTACGCCTTCCACTAGCTGTTCAATTGCTTGAGGCTGGTCGCCTGTTGGCTGGAACTCTGATACTAACTCAAAG
>JBQTIK010000121.1:0-4779 GCA_052388195.1 Nitrososphaerota archaeon
TCAATTGCAGCGTTCATAGTTGGTGTGGTTGGCGTGATAACAATACCAAGTGATTCTAAGCTTGAGTCAGTTGACTTTCCTCGTGGAACGATCAAAGTTGATGATATCGTATTAGATGTTGAAATAGCGGATACCGATGCTACACGTACGAGAGGTTTGATGTTCAGAGAAGATCTTCCTTACAACCAAGGAATGTTTTTTGTGTTTGATGACGAACAAGTACGCTCCATGTGGATGTTAAACATGCAGTTTCCGTTAGATGTCATATGGTTTGACAAGGCAGGAAATGTTGTACATATAGAAAAAAACGCACAGCCCTGCAAATCTGCACTTGAAACAGCGACATGCACCTTTCAGAATGCAGAGGGGAAAAAGGCACAGTATGTTTTAGAAGTTACTGCAGGATTTATAGAAAAATTTGGCATTACAGAAAATTCCAAGCTCCAAATAATCTCTATTTAGTACTACCCTTTTGAATTGATAGTTTTAACTCTTCAAAGGCAGCCTGCACCTCGCTTACGGCAGCCTCGTTTTCAAGGGTGCTAACATCCCCAATCTCACCCCCCTTTGCTATAGATTTAAGCAGCCTTCTCATTATTTTGCCACTGCGTGTCTTTGGTAGCTTTGATACAAAATAGAGTTGATCTGGTGTAGCTATAGGACCTACCGCGGTTCTTATGTGGTTTATGATCTCATTTTTCAAATTTTCATTTGGAGTAACGCCTTCTTTTAGAACCAAAAATGCAATTATTGCTTCTCCTTTTACATCATGTGGAATTCCACACACTGCAGCTTCTGCCACTGATTTGTGTGAAACAAAGCCGCTTTCAAGCTCAGCAGTACCAAGTCTATGACCTGCAATCTTTAGCACATCATCTGCCCTTCCAAGCAACCAGAAATATCCATCTTTGTCTTTTATTGCATAATCTCCTGGATAGTAGGTGTTTTTGTATTTTGACCAATACACAGATTTGTATTTTTCATCGTCGCCCCACAATGTCAAGAGCATGCCAGGCCATGGATTTCTAACTACAAGATATCCTTTGGTTTCAAAAGGCAGCTCTTTTCCTGATTCATCTACAACTGCCATATCGAGTCCTGGAATTGGCCTAGTTGCAGAGCCTGGTTTTAGCGGTATGGTTTCAAGCCCCGGCAGTGGAGTTATCATAGCACCTCCTGTTTCTGTTTGCCACCACGTGTCTACTATTGGGCATCTTTCTTTTCCTATGGTCTTATAGTACCACTTCCAGACCTCTGGGTTTATTGGCTCACCAACTGTCCCAAGAAGACGCAGTGTCGAAAGGTCATACGAGTTTGGGATCGAGTCACCAAACTTCATGAACATACGAAGTGCGGTAGGTGTAGTATAGAATGTTGTTACTTTGTATTTTTGAATTATTTCCCACATTCTTGCAGGAGTTGGATAGTCAGGAGCCCCTTCATACATCACTTGGGTTGCACCATGCAACAGCGGTCCGTAAGCTACGTAGCTGTGACCAGTAATCCATCCAATGTCAGCAGTGCAAAAATATACATCAGAGTCTTTTATGTCAAAGACCCACTTGAATGTGCTATACAGGTGAGTAAGATATCCGCCAGTGCCGTGCAGCACACCTTTTGGTTTTCCTGTCGTACCAGAGGTATAGAGTATGTATAATGGATGTATACTTTCTAACTTTTCTGGCTCGCATGTTGGAGAAGCACTTTTCATAAGATCATGCCACAGCTTGTCTTTTTGATTTAAAGTGATCTGGGTTTTTGCTCGCTCTAGTACTATTACATTTTGCAAAAAATCAAAACCAGATATTGCTTCGTCAACTACTTCTTTTAATTTTACAACAGCACCACGTCGCAATCCACCATCTGCAGTTATTACAATTTTGGATTTTGAATCTTCTATTCTGTCTCTTAGTGACTTGGCGCTAAATCCAGAAAAAACTACAGTATGAGTTGCTCCAATTCTTGCACATGCAAGCATGGATATGAGTAGCTCTGGCACCATGGGCAGATAGATTGTTACTCTATCTTCTTTCTTTACACCAAGAGATTTTAGTACATTTGAAAACTTGTTAACTTCAACCCACAGCTCGTGATATGTTATAACACGACTTTCGCCATTTTCTCCTTCCCACAGTATGGCAGGTTTCGTTCCTCGCTTTTGTTGGTGTACATCTAAGGCATTGTATGATGCGTTGAGTTTTCCACCCACAAACCATCTAGCAAATGGAGCATGCCATTCTAGTGTTTGTTCCCACTCCTCAAACCAGTGTAGGTTTTTAGCTTGTTCGGCCCAAAATGTGATAAAATCTGCTTGTGCCCTCTTTCGTGTCTCATAGTCGTTATGCCCAAGTCCTTTAAGGTAACTCTCCGAAGTCAATAGGCAAGATCTCTTATTCTCTTAAAAAAAAGATTTGCTTGTAAATAAAGGAGGCTGGGAGCGAACCTGTTATTTCCTATTCAGTTTTCTTATTGGGATGACATCCTTCTAAGCCAATCTGAATCTTGAGAATCTTCTGCACCGTCGGCGCCAATTGCTACAGGCTTTTGCTGTGGTGACGGGGGAGTCGTGTTACCATCAGGTGGGCCAGAGACTGGTGCTGCCGTAGCTGGGGCAGGCTGCGGAACCGGTGTACCTTCGACCTTACCCAAATATGAAAGGGCGGCTGATTGAAGTTCTTGTTTGGGGCCTTCTGTACGCTCCACACTTTCCACGGAAAGATCTGTTATGCGACGTTGTATGCTTACTATCTCTGCTTTTTCGTGATTGATGTGTTCTATTATTTCTACGGTTTGGGTCTTTACTGATTCGTACTTGGCGTCAGATATCTCGTTGCTTTTGTACTGCAACTTGGCATCAAACACCAGAAGTCTTATCGATTTGAGTTGGCTATCCAACTCCGCTAGTCTCTGATCTAGTTTTTGTTTGATTTGTTTCTCAGTTTCTTCTAGAGTAAGCAACTTCATTTTGTATTTTTCGTGGATGAGCTCTGCATCCTCCTTCATGTCGTCGTTTTCAGATACAATGTCTATCAGAGCTTTGATTCGACGCAATGTAAGACCCTTTTCACGCAACAGTCGTTGTGCTTCTAGTCTCCATCTTGGAATGTAAATGACATAAGCACCTTGCACGACTAATTGCTCAAATGGCAGCTGTCTTAGTCCTTCTGAACCACAGTCGACTCCGACAGTTTGTATGCTGCCATCAATATCGGTTATGGTACCTACGACTTTGCCAATAAAAGTGCCGTACATGTCTTTTACTTGCTTTCCGATAAACTCGATCTCGTCTTTGCTCATTGCATACAGGTTTTAGAGTTCCTATAACCAGCAAAGTGTTAACAAGGTTTCCAATTTTTGTAAGATCATTTTAACAAAACCCAAAAACATGTTTAATTTGGCAAAACTCCCACAATTTTAAAATCACATTATAGTTTAGAGCACCTAATGATTAACAAAGAAGAATTAGATGAAATCTTGCACTTTGTGTCAAAAAGATGGATTGACATGAGCCGTGATCCACAAAACAAGGTCTTTGAAAATTTACCAACTGACTTTTGGATGAATTCTGTTGGAGGAAAAGCCGGCCGCGGAAGATGGATTACAATGCTAATGTATACAGAAGACAGCGCCAAAGCAGAATCATTTAAAGAAGTTTTGTTAAGATGGCAATCAAAACATGCAAGCTCGTCTGATGTAATTCAGATAGGCAAAAAGTAGATTATTATAATTGGATAACTTTTCAATCGTAATGTCTGATGAGTTTTCTGATTCTGAAAAACAAGTTCTTGCAAAACACTTTTCAAATGTAAATGACTCGGTCTTTGCAATAATTACACCAAAACAGGTTGATCGCGGTGCATTGATGTCAAGGTACAGTAGGTCTGATAAGAGTATGCGAAGAATTTTTCTTGATGAGTTTTTACAAAATGAAAATCGCGGCGAAGAATTTTACAATAGAGTTCTGCTTGAATATGGTGATGATTCAGTAGCTGAGCTTGGTGAAGCACAGATTGCAATCGAGGCACTGTCAAACATTGCCGTAAAAAAAATTGAAGACAGAAGAATTGGTTTGTCATATCTTGAAAAATCATCGCGCTATGTAGCGTGGGATAAAAAAATTAACGGAGAATACAAATTTTTCAAAGAACCTATGATAATGAATTCCCAGTTTGCAGATTTGTATTTAGAATCCTGCAATTTGGACTTTGATGTATATTCAAGAAACATCCAGCCCATGATCTCTTACATCCAAGAAAGAGATCCTATTGCAAATTACAAATTTAGAAACTCTGCTGCCCAAGAAGTGCCCTTTTCACGCCTCTCAGATGAGGCAGACATCAAGTCCGCTACTAGGATATACAATGCCACAATAAAGGCAAAGGCACTTGATACTCTCAGGGGACTTTTACCTGCATCTACCCTCACAAACGTGGGAATAACAGGAAACGGGAGGGCCTTTGAGTACCTTTTGACCATACTTTATGGCTCAAACCTAGAAGAAGAAAGAACACTTGCATCAAAGATACACCGCGAGCTTGATGTTATAATCAAGTCGTTTGTCAGGCGAGCTGATGACAAATACGGTAAAGTTCTGCAGAAATACCACAGTGAGCTTCGAGTTACTGCAGGCAATCTTGCCAAAAAATATCTTAAAAACACAAAGAAAAAAGAGCTTCTTGTAGAACTAATAGACTGGGATCCCTCAAAAAAAGCAGAAGAAAAAATAATTTCGGCAATTTTGTACGAGCAGGCACAAGGAGTTGCGTACAAAACCATTCT
>JBQTIK010000122.1:0-5685 GCA_052388195.1 Nitrososphaerota archaeon
TATAGATACATGCAAAACATGATTATACATAATCTAATTATATAACTAAACTAACGTAAAAACATAAATTATCACATATATGTCGTATAAAAATAAAAAAATTTTATTTTTAAAAACCACCTTTAAATAATTTAGGCATAAGGAACCAGATATTGTTGGAGATTACAGGCAAATAATTGTACAACGCGAGATGGGCTTGAAATATTCTGAAATTCAAGTTCCGAGAAAAAAGTAAACAGGGAACTCCAACATAATCTTGGATTGAAACCATTATTTAGTTATAGGGACACGAAAAGCCGTATCAGGAAAAGACCACTCAAGCGAAAAGTGCTCGAGATCGTTTCCTAAATCATTTAAATTTTTAATTCTCGAATAATTAACAACAAAGTTTCAATTTGACTAAATTCTACCAATCGCCAAGTTTAATTATTGATCAAAATCACGCCTGATTATGATTACAATTGTTGGAGCTGGAAAGGTTGGTGGAGCTGCTGCACTTTTTACTGCACTTAGAAAACTTTCTGACGAAATTCTGCTTCTAGATATTATTCAAGGACTTCCACAGGGTGAAGCGATGGATCTAAACCACATGCTTTCAGAACAGGGAATAGATGTGAATATACGTGGCTCAAATGATTATTCTGAAATGAAAGGTTCAGACATTGTTGTTGTAGTGGCTGGCTCTGGACGAAAACCGGGCATGACAAGAATGGATCTCCTGAAAATAAACACATCAATTGTCAAAAATGTTGTAGAGAACATAAAAAAATACGCGCCTGACTCTATGATTATACCAGTTACAAATCCACTTGATCCTATGACATACCTTACATACAAGGTCTCAGGGTTTCAGAAGAATAATGTGTTTGGTATGGGTAACATGCTTGATCTATCACGATTTATTCAATTCATACATGAAGAAACTGGTATGTCCCGTGATTCTATACGTGCAATAGTGATTGGTGAACATGGAGAAAACATGTTGCCTTTGGCTAGATATTCTTCCGTCTCGGGAATACCTCTTACGTTGATCCTATCGAAGCAAAAAATTGAGGAGCTTATACAAAATACAAGGCAAGTCGCTGCCAAAGTGATAGAGTTAAAGGGTGCTACAGTTCATGCACCTGGAAATGCAATCGCGAATATGGTAGAAGCGGTGGTACGTGACACCAAAGAAGTAATACCGGTTACAACTTGCCTTGATGGACAGTATGGTTATTCAGATGTTGCTATAGGTGTACCTGCTGTCATAGGTAAAGAAGGGGTAGAAAAAATATTGGAACTTGATCTTGATGCTAATGAAAAAGAATGGTTCAAAAAAGGAATTGATAGCGTTAAAAATGCTATATCGACCATAGAATATTGATTAAATTTTTAACTACACATAGGATTACAGATAACATTGGACCTCATAGAAATCTTAGAATCACTTAAGCTAGGTAAGCTTACTGTATCCAAAGCGCAAAAACTTCTTTCTTTACATTCTATAGAAAAAGTTGAGGATTTTGTTAAACTTGACATTGGTCGAAAATTCAGACGTGGAATACCTGAAGTAATTTTTGCAGAAAGAAAATCATTTGTGGAGATAAAAAAAATAATCCTTGCCGCTATACGCAGATCAGATTCAGTACTTGTATCAAGAATTAGCAAAAATGATTATGAACAGACACTTTCTTTTTTAAGGAAAAATAAACTCAAGACAAAGCTTGGGAAAAACACTACATCTACTCTAATTTTCAAAAATGCGTCGCGTTATTCAGGTGGTCGTGTTGGAATATTGACTGCAGGAACTTCAGATATTGGGGTGGCAGAAGAGGCAAGGTTAATGTGCGAAGCAATGGGATGCATATGTGTTTGTAGCTATGATGTAGGAATTGCTGGGCTACACAGAGTTTTTCCAATTATAAAAAAAATGATAAAAGAAGAAGTTGATGTTACCATAGTAGTTGCTGGTATGGAAGGAGCGCGTGCTTCAATAGTTTCTTCACTTGTGGATATACCCGTAATAGGAGTGCCAACGTCAGTAGGATATGGGTATGGAGAAAAAGGTGTAGCAGCACTTGCAGCGATGCTACAAAGTTGTACTCTTGGCCTATCTGTGGTGAATATAGACAATGGTATCGGAGCGGGTGCCATAGCAGCTAATATTGCTAACAGAGCAGCAAGGAAAAGAACTAAACATTAACAACACCAAGATTTGCAAGTTCGGATCCTATTCCATACCCTATAAGTGCAATACCTGTTCCAAGCCCTGCCATTTCCAATCCACCTTTTATGATGCTAAGGTTGGCCATCTTTGATTTGATTGCACCTATTACAAATGAAGCTGAAAGACTAGTTCCTATTGCAATAATAAGTGGTACATAACCATCTGCAAAGAAGTATGGGATAATTGGTAATATTCCACCGATCAGAAAAGATCCAAACATCCTTAATGCGCTTTTTAATGGACTGCCAATAATTTCTAGGTTCATCTTCAGTTCTTCGGTAAGCATGGTATCTAGCCAGACTTTTTTGTCTGAAGTTATCTTTTTTACAATCATTTCAAGTTCACTTCCAGAAAACCCTTTTGCTTTGTAAATATCTTCTATTTCCTGTCTCTCCCTTTCAGGAACATTTTCAATCTCCCACTTTTCTCGTTCTATCTCAGAGTGTAAGAGCTGTCGTTGTGATTTTACCGCAAGATAATTTTGTACAGCCATAGCCTTTGCACCTGTAAACATAGCAACTATTGCAGCAAGTATGATTATGTTTGAAGAAATATCTGCACCGCCAACTCCTGCAACTATTCCTAATGACGTATTGATGCCATCTCCAAAACCGAAGACAAAGTCCCTTATCGCACTTGTTTCAGACTGGTGTCTTTCTACATGTCTTGGTTCGGATAAATCCCTCACAGTGTATCTATACAACCTCATATGGTAAAAAGCAGTATTACCTTTGAATGGTCTTGTCGTAAACGATTTATATCATAGTAAAAGGAGATACAACAAGAAAATGGCTGGAAAGAGAATAGTTCTAACTGCAGACCGTAGCCTGATGACTAACTATCGGGGTAATTTTCTTTACGGCTTTATTGCTTGCGGTCCATATGAGGTTCTTCCCGAGTGGGTCTTTGACAAAGTCTTTTGCCCTAGCGTAGAGACTGATAAGGTTACAGGAGAAGCAAAAGTTGCACAAGTTGGACTAAGAAGAGTTGAAAGTGCGCTCTTACAGGGATATAAAAGAGACGAAGTCTTTGTTGCGCATCCTGATTATCTTGCAAACTGCATTGGACCTGATACTAAAGTTGTAGGAATCAATGTAATGGATCCTCTTGGTATGGCACCGGTCACAACTACTATGTCACCAGAAAAACTCTCCTATGTAGCAATGAAATTCAAAAGAATGTGTGCTAGTATAATTCAGCTGAAGAAAAAATACAATTTCCATGTTGTTGTTGGAGGAAACGGTGCATGGGAACTTGCAAAATCAGATAGGATGAAAATTCATGGAATTGATACTGTAGTAGTAGGCGAAGCGGATGAGCTTGCACTAGATTTGTTTCATGATTTGGAAAAAGGTGATGTGCCAGAGCTAATGCATTGTTTTGTTAAAAACATACAAAACATTCCAATTATTGAGGGACCAACAGTTAACTCTCTTATTGAAGCAATGAGAGGATGTGGACGAGGTTGTGATTTTTGTGACGTCAATAAGAGATCTAAAAAAGATTTGCCGCTTGAAAGGCTTCAACATGAAGCGAAGATAAATCTTGATTATGGTTTTGATTCAATTTGGTTACATTCTGATGAAATGCTACTTTATGGATGTGAAAGTAGAGACTTTCAACCAAACTATGATGCGATAACGAACTTGTGGAAAGGACTGAAATCTCTTGGTGCTAGATTTGTAGGTACAACTCATATGACATTTTCTGCGGTATGCGCTGATCCGAAATTACTTCATGACATATCAGAAATTAATGGCATGAGTAACGAAAAGTGGCTTGCTACAAACTTGGGAATAGAGACCGTTGCTCCAAAAATGGTCAAAAAACATCTAGGAGTAAAGGCAAAACCATTTTCTACAGATGAATGGGGCTGGGTTGTCAGAGAAGGTGCAAAGATCTTAAATGAGAATCACTGGTTCCCTGCAGCTACACTCATAATTGGCTGGCCGGACGAAACTCCTGATGAAACCCAATACACAATAGACTTGATTGATGATTTCAAACAGATGAACATGCGGGGCCTAGTAGCACCTCTTCTATATCAAGACTTTAACGAGAAGAACTCGATGCACTTTGGCAACCTGAATGAAGCTCAATTTACATTGTTCTGGAAGTGCTGGGAACACAACTTACGCGTCATAAATGATATCATTCCAATAATAATTAGAAACAAATCCTTTGGCCCTCCGATGAAAGTTATAATGTATGGTATGATAAAAGCAGGTACATGGGCAATTATGAGGTATCTGCGTGGCTTGTGCAAGGAATTATTCAATGGAAAGATTCCTGATGATATAATATCACATTATTCAAAAAGCAGATCAGTTACTGCTCCGGCATACACTAGGTAGAATTTTTTTCTAGCTCTTTTATTGCTGCATCAGCAATCGTATTTCTTTTAGGTGTTAGAACTACAAAATAGGTTTTGTCTGCTCTTTCTGCAGACTCGACTGGTTTGTATTTTTTTGCATTCATATCAAACTCTAACAGCTTTCCATCTAACTTGCCCTTTGTGTAGATCATAAGGTACAAATTTCCTGTAGTGGGGTTGAGTGGAATTAATGAAAAAATGTATCCTTTGTAAGAGTTTATTGGCATTGTACTTTTCATTGGAGGTACTATAGTAGATAGATACATGAAGATGTCCTCCGGTGAATCAAATTCTTCAAACTCAAAATTCATTACGATTTGTTTGTTGTAGTGATATAATAATCTAAGTGTTAGGTAAAATGAAAATGTTGAAAGTTCTAGTATTTTGGCATCAGTCGCAGCCTAGTCTTTGCAGAAACAGCAATTATGGATATAATTGCAACTGCAAGTACCAACGCTGCTATTGGACCAAACTCTGGGACTATTTGTGTACCAACAATTTCGATTTGAGTATCATCAGCAAGGAATCCAATACTAAGAGTTCTTGAAGTCTTAGACTTTGTTTCTTTGAAGCTTGCTTCTTCTCCACCTATCAAAACAAAAAAGTCGTCATCTTCTAGGTCCTTTGGATCAACAGTTTTGCCTGCTAATATATCATCGGGGCTAAGATTGGCTGGTTTTTTAGCATCGATGAGGTCTCTTGGGAGTGTAACAGTAATAGTGCCATCTTTGGTAGCATCTATTGTTATTACAAGTGCAAGTCCATCATAGTCAACCTCCATGCTCTGCACCATTCCTCCCTTTATGATATATTCAACATCAAATGTTCCTTGATCACCAAGATTCACTTTGAACACTTTCTTTTCTGCTGGGTTTATCTCTGTTGTGCCACTGCCTCCACTAAACACAAATGTTGTTTCAGCTTGCTGAGCAGAACCATATTGTGCTATTATAGTGTAGTTACCAGCTGCCTTCCACAACGGCCCTGTAGCTATATATGTTCTAGAAAAACTTCCGTCTGCAGCAGGGTTGAATTGATCAATTCCAACTAACTTGCTGTTGGAATCCAAAATTCTAAGTGTGACTGGTATTCCTTCTTCTGG